>JAZOXD010000152.1:0-5590 GCA_045659565.1 Eubacteriales bacterium
CGAATACCAGCTTAAAGAGAACAGGCAGGTTATCAGCAGTGATGGTTTCTTCGAATTCAGGCAGGTCATTTGCACTTGCCACGGAGATGGACAAGATCTTCAGGCCGGTACCTTCTTCGTCAGTAACGTTGGTTACAACATTCAGATCAGCAGCCAGTTCCACCTTATTGAAGGTCAGGAAGGCGGGATCGTACTTCACAGTAACAACCACACCCTTCACACCGGGGTCATTCTTCATAGCCACGGGGATGGTGATGGATTCCTGAGCAGAAACGCCCAGAACAGCCTTGGTCTTCAAAACGATCAGCTTGCCGTTGAAATCGCCCTTCCACTCGTTTCCGCAAACGGAGCAGAGATGACGGGTATAACCTTCAGCATCCTCGGTGGGAACAACAACCTTCTCGCCCTCCAGCTTATCATCGTCCAGCTTGTCGCAATCATCGGTCTGGTTCAAACCGCAACCGGCATCGCAGGTAACGGTATGTTTGCCCAAACCGTCGCTTACGTAATCCAGGTTATGATCAACCAGAACGAAGTTGGTGTCTGCATCATAGGTAGCAGCCAGAACGTCGGCCACAACCACAGGATTGGTGCCATCGGTAATGTTGCAGCTGAAGAGATCATCCAGATCAGCGGCATCGGCGTCGATCAGCTTACCGGTGGTATCGGTGTAGTAAGCCAGTTTTTCTTCGCCTGCGGCATTCTTGAAGGCAACCTTCACGGGGGCCTTATCGCCTTCGGCGATGAAAGCAACATTGCCGTTCTTCACGGTGAAGATGGCTTCGTTAGCGCCCTTGTTAGCGGTGAAGGTCGCTTCGCCGGCGGTATCGGCAGCCACGAAGTTGGTCTTGTTGCCGGCGGCATTGTCATAGTTTGCAAATGCGGTGTTGTTCACAGCAACAACGTTTTCGAAATGAACCGCAAAAGCAGAATCTTCCTGCTTCACAGCCAGAGCAATCTTATTATTGCCGGTAGCAGTGTTGTTGGTCAAAATCAGGTTCTTAACGGTGGGAGCATAAACGTTGGTCAGCAGACCATTTTTATGCGTATTATACAAGAAGAACAGAGCAGAATTATCGCCAACACCGCTCATCTTACAGCCATCGATCAGGATATTTTCGAAGGTGATCGTGGGCTGCCATCTGGCATCAACATTACCGATCAGGAAGCCTGCCTTCTTACCTTCGGTACCCTTCACTTCGCAGTTACGGATCTCGATATCGGTATACGAAGCTTTTTGATACAGCGAACCTGCAAGGAAAGCTACGTAATCATACCCGTTTTGATCGATTGCGCAGTTTTCAAAGGTCATATTGGAAATGTTGCCGTAAGTATTCATGGTAAAGAAGCCGGAGGAATTCTGAGTAGCAGTAGTGCAGCTATCCTTAAAGTGCAGGTCCTTGGCGTATTTACCCCAGAAGTAAGGCAGGAAGCCGGCAGTAGCGGCATTAAAGTTGGTGATGGTGTGGTTATGACCCTCCACATTCGCTGACAAACCGTGGATCCGCAGGAAGGAAGAATTCTTCAGATCCAGATCGGTCATAAAGTGAACGGTTTGGTTAGCCTTATAATGGTTTTCGGCAAAGGCCAGACTATTGTTGGGGCCATGGGCCAGCATTTCCAGATCCTCAACGGAATAGATACCCAGTTGCAGATAAGAGGTATCAGCATAGGGGTTCTCCACGGCTGCCAAAGCGGTGCCGCATTTCAGGATGGCTTCATCACGGTTCATGGTTGCGGGAACGATGGTCGTTGCCTTATCGATCACGAAGTAAGCGGCGACTTCTGCCATATCGGCATTCAGATCAGCCTGACGGTCGTAATCGTCTGCATCCAATTTAGCTTTGATTGCATCCAGCTTGGCCGTGGCTACATCGCCATAGAAAGCGGGATAATCGGCATACATATCAGCCAGAACGTCGTAATCGGAAGCATTGATGAGTTTAGCGTTGATGGTGTAGATGCCGTCCCCTTCGCCGAAAGTGAAGGTGGTGCCGTTCAAGGTACCCTTGCTGGCGGGATCGGCTACCAAGGAGTTTTCAGGCAGGGATTCAACGTTCAAAAGACCCAGAACGTCTACCGTGCTGCCGGCGGAGCCGTAAGCAACGTAAGGAGTGCCGGTGATATCGGTAATGGTGAGTTTGCGGGTCTGTTCTGCTTCGGTGCAGAATTCAGCTTCACCGTTTACCATCTTCACGTAAACCTTGGTTTCACCTTCAGCGGGAGTATATTGATTGAATTCATAGGCATATTTGCCTGCCAGGAATTCAGAGGTCAAGCCAACGGTGGTGCCATCGGCAAAGGCCTTGGCTTCGGTAATTGCGGCAAGGTCTGCCAAAGTTCCGGTGACGAACTTAGCCTTGGCGCTTTCGTCGGGAACCACAGTGATCACGGTATCAATATCTGCATAAACATTTTTGGCAGTCAAGGTGTTGGTCAGGAAGTTTACACCATCCATCATACCGTAGCGATACTGAGTCAGCTTGGTGGCGCCGTTATTAAAGGCCATCACATTTTTGAAGGAAACGGAGCTGACCTTCGCTTTACTGAAGTATTCATTCATCAGTATAGCCGTGGAATTTTCGGATTTGTTTCCATAGATCAGCACGTTTTCATAGGACCAGGTATTTCCGCCGTCGCCGTTCAATTCCACCATCAGGTAAGAATTGCCGTATGCAGTGCCGAATTCATTGTTGCGGATAACAATGTTTTTAAAGTTCACCGTGGTATCAGTGCCACTGGTACGACCTGCCAGCATAGAGTTATTGGACTTCAGGCTATCGATCTTATTGTTTTCGATCAGAATGTTGCTGACATTCACCTTCTTGCCAATGGCGAATACCAGCATAGCAAAGTTCGCAGTAGAAGCGTTATTGGCTTTCACCTTAGCGTTCCGAACGGTAATGTTGGAAAGCTCACCGGGATCGCTGGTTTTTTTGTTCTGCTGATAAGTGTTCATCACGATAGCGGCCTGGGCCTTGGTCGTTTCGAAAGTTACGCCTTCGTCATAATCAAAGACGATATTCTTAACGAAAGGACCGTCATAGGACTGGAAGAACCCATACAGATCCTTGGGTGCATAGTTCTTAATGGTATGATTCTGTCCGTCAAAGCCGGCAGCCAGGTCAGCCAAGGTCTTAAAGGAAGAATTCTTCAGATTCAGATTTGCGCAAAGATACAGAGTCTTGGAGGAATAGGAACTTTCAGAAGCTTCGATGGCCAACAGATCTTCTTCGCTATAAATACCAACGGATTCAAAGGTTTCGTCGGCAAAGGAAACAGCGGGAATCGTAACGCCGCAAAGGAGTGCGGTTTCGGGCACGTTCAGGGAGGCAGGAACCTTATCGCTTGCGGTAAGATTCATAGATTGAACCAACGCAATCACGTCGGCATCCAAAGCAGCCTGATCGGCATATCCGTCCTGAGCCAATTTGGTTTTAATAGCAGCCAATTTTGCGGCCACGCCCTTGGCGGTCCAGAACACCATATTCTTGGCGCCCAAGGCTTCCAGGGTCTCTACGTCGGCGGTGGAGATAAAGCTTACGTCAGTGGTGCAAACACCGTCCCCTGCGCCAAAGGTGAAAGTGCCGTCGGCAGCCAGGCTACCAACACTTCCTTCACCCGCGGTAAAGGTTGCGTTTTCAACACCAACCAGTTCGTTCAGGTTAACGGTGTCGCCGGCTTTACCGTAAGCAACGAATTCCTGATTATTTGCCTTGGTGGCAATAACGGTTACTTTCCGAATTTGATTTCCTGCAGTTGCCCAAGTCAATCCGCCTTCAGCGTCAACCGTCCAAACGGAGCCGATGGTAGATTGATTCAGAGCATAAGCCTGTTCATAAGCCGTACCGGGAGCAAGCAAAATATTCCGATGAATCGGGGAAGTTGCGGCATTGCCGTGCACGGTGTTCATTTTCTCGGCTTCGCCGAAGGAATAAACGTTAGCAAAGCGTGCTTCGGGATAATAACACTTATCCGTTCCCTGAGCAACGTTTGCGATCTTGTTATCCCAAGAGCCCCAGGCGTATTCATCGTAGACCGTTCCGTTATCCACAATCATATCTACGTCTACCCAGCTGTTCAGCATGGCAGAAATAGTTTCTGCCGTGTAGGCGGCGTTATTGCCGTAAACACGACCGTTTAAGCCCCCGGCGTTATTCGTGTTGCCAACTCCGGTACCTTCCAGGTCGATCTTACCGGTCACAAAACAGTTTTTGATGTAAGCCTGATTACAGCCGCCCACCAGCATACCGTATTGGACTGTTTGCGAAGGCGCTTCGCCGTATGCACGGAAGGAGCCGTAGAAGTTCCGCAACCCCAGGTTTTCAACCTTCGCCTTCGTGTTACCGATGAAGGCCAAGTGGGGGAAGCTGTAGTAGGCATACGTATACAACGATACGTTCCGCCAATTCTTGATCACATGGTTTTGCCCGTCAAAGTTTACACTGGTTGTATAGTCCCCTGCCAGCTGAGGGAAGCTTTCCAATTGACAAACCCCGTTTTCGTCCCGGGCAAAGGGGATATCGTTCATATCAATATCTGCCGTGAACTTCACGTCGGTAAGACCATAGTAATTGGTGCTAGTCCCGCTCTTGCCGTGAAGCATGATCATCAGCACCAGCATATCAGCCGCATTGGTTACGTTGATGGAGTTCAGATTCACTGCATCGGTCTGATAACCGTCAAGGCCGGCATACCAGGTTTGTGCCAAAGGAGAAGCGGCAAGCAGATCTTCGCAACCGCCTACGTAATCGGCATTGTGGGCAGTTCTCTTGATGTAAGGCTGGCCGTCTTTATAATAGGTAATAACGGGATAACCTGCGGTAGAATCGGAATACCCGACGGTATAGCCGGAGTTTTCAACCAGACCCACCTGTTCCAGCCCGGTATTCAGGGAAGAAGCCAGGGTTTTGAATTCTTCCTTGGTTTTCCCTTTACAATCATCGTTAGAGGTAAAGGAATCGCCATCGACAAAGCCTTCGGCGGTTACCTTGGTCAATGCATCGTAGGTAGAATACATTTTACCCTGCTTACGGTAGTAGTTGTTAGTACCGTACTGACCCAAGGTCTTTTTGCTGTAAACACGTGCAAATACGTTGGAGTAGCCCTGGCTATAGTATTCATTCCCTGCGGCGGTCTTGGAAGAACTATGGGCGGTATAGCCTGCCAGAACGTCACCGTATACGTAACTGTTCTTGGCCACGAAGTTCGCATTGCTCAAAGAGCCGAACATACCGCCGGCAGCATAGGAGCCGCCATCGGTCACAGGGCCCAGAACGTAGCAGTTCTTCAAGTTGCCTTTATCTTTTTGATAACCGGCAATACCGCCAACGCCATCACCGCCTGCGCCCATTACGGTTGCGGCAGACCAGCAGTTTTCAAAGTTTCCTTGCCAGGAGAAACCAACGAAGGCGCCCACTCTGTTGGCACCAACGATCAAGCCGCTGGCAATACCCAGGTTACGGATCCCGCCGCCGGTGCCGCCGTATAAATGGGTGAAAAGACCCACGCTGTCGTTATTGGGGGCAGAGATCAACAAATTTTCAATAACGAAGCCGTTTCCGTCCAAGGAACCCTTGAAAACGTAGTT
>JAZOXD010000153.1:0-12153 GCA_045659565.1 Eubacteriales bacterium
CCAACCAACCCTCAAGCCAAAAGCCTTGATGATTTTTTATTTTATTAAATATAAATATATATTGCTTTTTTACTCATATAAATGATATAATATTTTTTAACGAAAGAGAGGACCTGAACGATGAAGTATTATCCGCAGGAAATCAACGAATACGTTAAAAATAATCAGATGGATAAACTGATTCAAATAGCCGAGAGCCGTCACACGTTGCAATTTGAACAATTGCGCCAATTGATCAATTTTTCGTGTGTACGCACAATGGGGAATCATTTAACAGCAGCGGTATTGGTGACCGGTCCCTCGTCCTCCGGAAAAACCACCTTTTCCAAAAGATTAAGTACATTAATGGAAAAAGAGGATTTCCATTGCACCGTGATTTCCATCGATGATTATTATCTCCCCCGCGAAGAAATTCAAAAGCGGCAGAATAATGCCCAAAAGCCCGATTATGAAATTTTAGAAGCTTTTGATGTTGGTTTCTTCCATGCGCAAATGTCTGCTTTTTTAAAAGGCAAAGAAATTGCATTGCCCTCCTATAATTTCAAAAAAGGAATCCGCGAGGAAAGCGATCGAATCTTGAAACCTACCGAAAAAGATCTTTTGATCATTGAAGGAATTCATGCAATGAATCCAAAATTAACTGAAGGTCTTGAATTTGCCAGAACGATCGGTGTTTATATCTGTCCCTTTGACGGCTATATAATCCCGGGTGAAGGAGAAGTCACCTCCCGTGAGATCCGGTTGATGAGAAGATGCTTGCGGGATATGACACATCGAAATACTACAATTTCAAAAACATTGGATATGTGGCCCTCTGTTCGTGCCGGCGAAGAGCGTTATATCAAACCGATGAAACAGTACGCTGATTTCTTCTTTAATTCATCGTTTGAATACGAAATATGTATTCTCAAAACCAGATTATTATCTTCACTTTCCGCTTCTTCAAGTGAAGAGCGGGACAATTTAGCCCGTTTTTTACCACTGGATTTATTAAATAAATTTTCAGATTGTTCCGACGCACAAATTCCAAAAGAATCTATTTTCAATGAATTTTATTGTTAAGAGGTTATTATGAGTAAAAAAATTGCCTTGCTTTGTATGGCGCTGAATATCGGCGGTGCAGAAACCCACATCTATGAATTAGCAAAAGAACTGCACACCCAAGGAAATGAAGTCACTGTTTTTTCCAACGGCGGTGTTTACGCCGAGGCTCTTGAAAAAGCCGGCATCCGCCATATAAAGACCCCGCTTCATACAAAAGCCCTGCCGGCGTTAATAAAATCCTTTTTCATCCTCCTGCGGGAATTCAAGAAAAACCGCCCTTCTGTGGTTCATTCCCACACCCGCATCTCAAATACCATCGGTGGGCTTGTTTGCCGTAGACTAAAAATCCCTATGGTTACTACTGTTCATTTTAATTTCAAAACCAATATCTTCTACCGGATGTTTTCCAATTGGGGTTGCCGGGCGCTTTCTGTCAGCGAAGACCTCAAAAAGTATTTGGTAAAAAACTATGGTTACAACCCGAAGCACGTCGAGATTACGGTTAACGGCATCGATATGGAACGTTTTAAAAAGCAAGAATTGCCTGAATTCCGTGCTTCTCTTGGAATACGGACGGATGAAAAAATGATCCTGCTGGTCAGCCGTTTGGATAAAGAAGCTTCCATCCATGTTTCAAACTTTTTAAGAATCGCACCTGAAATTTATAAAAAAGAACCTAACATCCGCGTGGTAATCGTTGGGCACGGCACCCTCTTCTCTTCTTTTGAAAAAAAGGTGGCAGAGATCAATAACGCTTGCGGAAAAGATTTTATTCAATTAGAAGGTGCTCGCACTAACATTGATGAATACACTGCGGTTGCCGATCTTTTCGTTGGGATCTCCCGTTCTGCACTGGAAGCAATGTCCAGCAGCGTTCCTACCGTTCTGATGGGGAATCTCGGTTATCTTGGTTTTTATTCAGATAAGATCATTGATGAATGCATTGAAACCAATTTAACCTGCAGAGGTTATCCCTACCCCAGTGACGAAGAAGTCACCAATGTCATTTTAGATTGCTTAAAAGCCAAAGACTTAAGCAAAAATATCGAACAAGGCAGAAATCTTGTAAAAAATTATTATTCTGTGCGCACAATGGCACAGACTGCCAGCAAACAATATAATGAAGCCATCAACCATTGTCGGCCCAACGATTTCATGATCAGCGGTTATTATGGCAGCCACAATTTCGGCGACACTTTTATGCTGTCCCTCTTGACAAATGAATTAGATTCGCTTAAAGGCTCCATACTCACACGTGATATCAAAAACACTATTGCATCTAAAAACGCAACACTAATCCATCGCTTCAATCTGCTAAAAATCGGAAGAGTTATGAAAAAGACCAAAGTCTTTATTTTGGGTGGCGGAAGCGTCTTGCAAGATACCACCTCAAACCGCTCCTTCTTCTACTATCAGCACATATTAAAAATGGCCTTAAAGCGCCATTGCAAAATCTTCTTCTATGCAAATGGCTTTGGCCCGATCTGTAAAGCATCGAATCTTAAAAAAGCTCGCAAGCTTTTGAATCAAGCTGAAATGATCACCATTCGCGATCCCGGCTCTTTAAAATTTCTTCAGGATCTTGGCATCGAAGCACCGTTCCACCTGACTACCGATGAAGTTTTCTCCAGCCAAAACAAAGTTTTTAACGCTACTCCCCTCCCCCCTGAGGCAAGCAACAAAACGATCGTCGGCATCAATTTAAAATCCAGCGCTAAAAATCTTGAAAAAGTTTATGAAATCGCAGAAGCGCTAAAAGAATTAGCCTCCGAATTTAATCTTTTCTTCTATCTTTTGCCCCTGCACCTCACTCAGGATTCCGGATTTTTGAAACTGCTAAACCAACAATTATCAGAATGCAGTTATTTGGCCAATCCCACTTCTGATCCTGAAGAGATTTGCCGAAATATTGCCGCTTGCGAATATCAGATCGTAGAACGGTATCACGGCCAAGTTATGTCTGCCATCTTAGGCCTTCCTTATGTGCCAATTGAGTATGATCCCAAAAACAGTTCCTTAACAAAAATGCTGGAACTGACGGATTATGCGCTTTCCAGAAAAGATCTGACCGGTGATACCCTTGTTTCTGCCTTCAAAAAAATCCTTGAGGAACAAGATATCATAAAAGAAAAAATGAGCGCCTTCTGCGCTGAAGCTAAAAAAAGCGCAGAGAAAAATCATCAATTATTACTTCAAGCAATCGAGGAATATTAATGAGAATACTTGGGATAGACTATGGCGAAGCCAGGACCGGCCTTGCAATAAGTGACGAAACCGAATTTTTATCAAATACCTATGCCACTCTTCATGAGCGCAACAAAGAAATTCTTGCCGATAGAGTTGCCGTGATCTGCAAAGAAAACAATGTCCGGAAAATCGTTTTAGGCCTACCTAAGAATATGGACGGCACCGAGGGATTCCGTGCGCAGGCAACACGTCTGTTTAAGGATCTTTTGGCAGAACGATTGCCTGAAGTTCCTATCGATTTTTACGATGAGCGGATGACAACTATGATCGCCTCACATTTCATGGCAGAGGCCGGCACAAAAGGAAAGAAAAAACGCAATGCCATTGACGCTCTATCGGCTCAAATTATTCTTCAGGATTATTTGGATCGCAACCGCAACTAAGTTTAAGAGCAGGATGAAATTCATCCTGCTCTTTTATTCTATATATTCATAGGCAATGCGCGGATCCCCATTGGCCAAATAAATGATCCCGCAGCGAAGAAATCCGTACTTTTCAACCACATGCTGCATGATCTTATTATCATCGTGAGTATCAATTCTCAAATGGTTGATCTGCCGACGGCAAAATTCAAATATCTGCCCAAACATTCCTTTAATTGTTCCATTATTTGCCACACGATGAATCACACCATAGGCCTCATCGGAACGCCACTCTCCTTGTTCGATCACTGCATAAGTAGGATCCGCCACAATTTCAAACATAAAACATCCGGCAATCCGGCCATCGTTCTCAACTATATATAAACGATTTGATGTAATATCTTCTTCAAGCACTTCCTGTTTCGGTGTAATTTTGCCCCACTGATTTGGATTTCCGGTGCGCACCATAAACTCGCGAGCATAAGCATAAACAGCCAGAATTTGCGGAAGATCATTAATAGTAGCTTTTCTTATCAAGTCCGTGCCCTCCAAATAGTAAACTTATTATATATTTTAAGATATTTTTTCATCATTTTCAAGATTAGTCGTGATATTAATAAAAAATATCGTTGAATTTTTTATTACGCTATGGTAAAATAAAATATATTTTATATTAAAGAAGGAATTTGTTATGGTATTAACAGAAATCAAAAGCCTTTTCCGCAATAAAGAAGAGTATGTCGGAAAAAAAATCACCGTTGGTGGTTGGGTTCGGTCCAACCGTGCTTCTAAAAACTTTGGCTTCATCGTTTTAAACGACGGAACCTTTTTTGAACCATTACAGATCGTTTATAGCGATTCGTTAGATAATTTCAATGAACTGAGCAAAGTCAACGTCGGAACCGCTCTGGTTGTAACAGGAACCTTGGTTGAAACTCCAAATTCCAAGCAACCCTTTGAAGTTCAGGCTGAATCTGTTGAGGTAGAAGGTGCTTCCACCCCCGATTATCCTTTACAGAAAAAACGTCACAGTTTGGAATATTTAAGAACAATCCCGCATCTTCGCGCCAGAACCAATACGTTCCAGGCTGTTTTTAGAGTACGCTCCTTGGCTGCCTATGCCATTCATAAGTTCTTTAATGAACGGAACTTTATTTACGTTCATACACCCCTGATCACTGGAAGTGACTGTGAGGGAGCCGGTGAAATGGTCCGGGTTACTACCCTGGATCTTAATGATCTTCCCCTGGATGAGAACGGCAAGGTTGATGATTCTCAGGATTTCTTCAACAAAGTAACCAGCCTTACGGTTTCCGGCCAGTTGAACGGCGAAACCTATGCCCAAGCTTTCAAAAACATCTATACCTTTGGCCCTACCTTCCGGGCAGAAAACTCCAACACTACCCGCCACGCCGCAGAATTCTGGATGATCGAGCCGGAAATTGCCTTCGCCGACCTGAAGGATGATATGATCTTGGCCGAAAGTATGCTGAAATATGTTATCCGTTATGTGATGGAAAATGCTCCTGAAGAAATGGCGTTCTTTAACCAATTCATTGATCCCGGTCTTATTGATCGTCTGAACCACGTTTTAGAAAGCGAATTCGGTCATGTAACCTATACTGAAGCGATTGAAATTCTGGAAAAGAATAACGATAAGTTTGATTATCCTGTTCATTGGGGCAGTGATCTTCAAACCGAACATGAGCGTTATCTTACCGAAGAAATCTTTAAACGTCCGGTATTTGTAACAGATTATCCCAAGGAGATCAAAGCCTTCTATATGAAGCTGAATCCCGACGGAAAGACTGTTGCCGCTATGGACTGTCTGGTTCCCGGCATTGGCGAGATCATTGGCGGTAGCCAACGTGAAGATGATTTGGAACTTCTGAAGGCAAGAATGCAAGAAATGAATCTTAATGAGGAAGATTACGGATTTTATCTTGATCTTCGCAAATACGGTTCCACCCGCCACGCCGGATTCGGTTTGGGCTTTGAACGCTGCGTGATGTATCTCACCGGTATGGGTAACATTCGCGATGTAATTCCCTTCCCCCGTACCGTAAATAACTGCGAACTTTAACATTAAAAAGCAGGATGCTATGCATCCTGCTTTTTTACATACCGCCGTATTTATGATACATATGAAGTGGCACCGCAGACCAGCCGTGGCAAAGACTTCCTGCATTTGAAAATGCAACTGCGCCATCAGAAGTTTCCCAAAATGTTGTTGCACCGTTAAAGAGCATATTTCCCCAAATCTCGGCAATATCATTCATCATCCAGTCATAATTTGCGGGATCTGTCATAATTGCATTATACTTAAAAATGCTATAACTCAATGTAACCGGCAGCAGCTGATCATTCATCAAAAGTTCTCTGACTTGACCCTTATATTCCTCCGGACACGCACCACAGCAAATCATCAAAGCCTGCGTCAATTGAGCTTCGTGATAGATTTCTCCGCCATCAACTTTCATAAAACTATTGTAGCAATGACCGTTCCAGAAAGCACGATGGATTGCCTCATTCAGTTTTTTCCATAAAACAGAATAAAGATTCGATTGATCCATATCCCCTAAATAACGATAGATTTTATCCATTGCTTGAAAACCCATGGAAACGAAAGCACAAAGGGGCGCATCATAAGTATCTCTTAATTGACTTTTGGAACCGGATAAACCACTCTGCCACTCATAATAATTCCAATAATGATCCTCCTGCAAGGCGGTGATCAACCCATTTTCACAAATTCGGTCAGCAAAAGAATTTGCAATTTTTTCGGCATAAGGCAACATCTCCACGATAAATTCTTTATCATCCGAATATTCGAGATATTCCATAAGTTGAACCAGATAAATCGCTGAAAAGGACGGAATTGTTCGTGAACCTCTTGCCGGCGAGCAAATTTCAGCCATTCCATCATCACGCACCGATAAGCCAATTAAGCGCAAACACGCCTTAGGGAAGGATTTTTCGTGAAAGACATCGTATCCGCAAAGCATCTCATTTCGTGAATCCATTGTATAAAGACCTTGCTCACGCCAAGGAGTGTCTTCATAATGATCGTGCATACAGTGCTTCAATGTCTGCACACATACCTCATAAATTTTGCGATGCAACAAATCTTTAATCTCTAATGGATATTCATTTAACGGGTAAATGGTGGGGCGTAAACCGGCGTAATAAAGCTTAAAAGAGCGGGAATAAACATGCAACTGCAAGTAACGACATCCCAACCGTCGCAATGGCATAAAAAAATGATTACGCCCGGCTCTCGCATCATAACGAAATGCAAAATTTCGGTTTCCAACAAAAGTGCGAACTCGGAGATCTTCTAAATGCTCTCCATATCCCACCATAATCTCTGTATCAGTTGGAACTTCAATGTCCAAATCAAAAAAACCAACCTGTTCTTTTTTCAGATCGAGAATCAAATAAATTCCATCATCTGTATCAACACTATATTCCAAGGGGGATTCTCCGTCACAAACGGTGCCCTTTTGAAGATACTTATGAATCAATGCTGCATCTTGAATTTTTTTGCCGAAGGATTCATTTGAGCGTTCTTGAAAAGCGCCATAGTTAATTGGATACGACGGCAACCGTTTTTCTATCAGCAATTTATGAATAGGACGAGGAAAGAGAGTGACATTCTTTTTCACTATCACCGCAGGAGCAAATGTCTCGCAACCTTCTAAATGAGAATTATACCAAAACGAAAAACCAAGTTGCGCGGTTAGTTGCGGCACCCCTTCGCTCTGATATGCGCAATTTCGCGCAGCCATGATCCGATCATCACTTACAGCGATAACCTCATCACCGACCGACAGGCAAAATGCCAGACCCGGATTTTCCTTTCGATAAGAAAAATGATCCTGTCCGGGCCAGTAAACCCGGATTAGCATCTGATTCTTGCCAATATGTGAGAATTCATCAAGTTTCAATTCATCGTATACTTTATATTCGGGATAATCCGGATATTGTCCGCTATCCACAAAACAGTCATTTAGATAAACGGCATAATTCCCATCAACACTAATTTCAAGATTGATATTAGCTATATTATTCAGAGAAAAATCAACCAAAAAATCAGCATAAACATTCGATCCATATTCTTCATTGATCCAAATCCAATTGGCTTTCTGTAAGTTCATATCGACCGCCCCTTTCTAAGACTAAATTATATCAATAAATACTAAAAAAGCAAGAAAAAAAGAGAACTATTTTAAACAGTTCTCTTTCCATTTTAAATAAACATATAACCGAGCTGTGGCCTCTGCATCACACCAAGCCCTATGAGCCTCTTCCTGCGGTATTTTTAATAATTCGGTCAAATAAGTCAACTTGTAACTCGGCAATCCGGGAATAATCCGTTTTGCATAATAAAATGTATCAAAAACCGGATTATCGAAAAAGATTCCGCAAGCTTCGGCGGCATTGCACAAAAAGCGACAATCAAATCCGGAATTATGAGCGATCATCGGTAAATCACCCACATATTCCTTGAACGAGGGCAACAGTTGCTCAATCTTCGGGGCATCTTTGACCATTTCATTAGTAATGCCGGTAATTGCAGTTATCTGCGGTGTTATCAGCTTTTGAGGATTAACCAACGTTGAATAGCGGGACACCAAATGCCCTTGCACCACCTTAACAGCACCGACTTCCGTAATCCTTTCCGAATTCCCCAGCCCGGTGGTCTCAAAATCAAACGCAACGAAGGAATCAAAATTAGCCTCGCGAATCTTAAACATTTTCTTCCAGCAGGCAAACAGCGTGGCATGCCATTCCCTCTCCGCTTCCTGTAAAGCCCATTTTTTCTTCAGTTGTTGCTTTAAAATTCAATCTATTTTTTTCACAACCGATTGTTTCTGCCAATTTTTCCAAAATCATTTCACGATATGGCCCAATCTTCGGGCGTTGCGCAATCAATGTGATATCCGCATTGCCAAATCGATATCCTTTTTCTTCAATGACCGAAACCGTATATTTTAAAAGTTTAAGACTGCTAATTCCTTTATAAAGCGGATCAGAATCCGGAAAATGTAATCCAATATCACCTAACCCGGCAGCGCCAAGCATAGCATCCATCAATGCATGGGTTAAAACATCAGCATCAGAATGCCCCAACAGTCCCTTTTCATAAGGAATTTCAACACCACCTAAAATCAATTTTCTCTCTTCAATCAAGCGGTGAACATCATACCCATGGCCGATCCTCATTTACGTTCCTCCATAATTGCTCTCATCATCGGAATATCTTCCGGAACCGTTATTTTCAAATTATCGCGATGCCCTTCCACTACAGCAACCTTTTTACCAAAATGCTCATAAATAGATGCATCGTCCGTAAATTCTTTCTTTAGTTGAGTTGCTTTTTCTGCAACAGCAATATACTCATTCAATTCGAATACCTGGGGAGTTTGTATACCAACCAGATTCTCTCTGGGCACCGTTTTAGAGATTATATCTTCATCTATCTGCTTAACAGTATCCGTAATGTGGCACCCCAAAGCTGCTGCACCGACTTCATACGCTTTTTCTATTGTCTTTTCAATATCCTCCGTACGAATCAAAGGCCGGGCTCCATCGCCAATAGCAACCAATCTATAATTGGAAGGCACAGAACGAACACCATTCAACACTGATTCCATCCTGGTTGCGCCGCCTTCAACAACAATTTGAAGTTTGCTGATATTATATTTTTCAGCCAAAGAGCGATAAAGCTCCCTCTTTTCCTCCTTAGTAACAACGACAATCAGATGGATAGAAGGTGCTCTCTCATAGGCAAGCATCGTGTGAACCACCACAGGAAGCCCACACAAATCCAACAACAATTTATCGGAACATTGGCCTTGCATGCGATTACCACTTCCGGCGCACACTAAAACCGCAGCATTTTTGAGTTCAGACATTCAAATTCCTCCGGTCAAAAAGGGCTGAAATTAAATTTCAGCCCAAAGTGTTTTCTATGATTTCTTGTAATTTTTCCAAAATTTCTTCTTGACTCGATTTCAACGAAATAGCCAGTTCGGAACAAAAGATATTTTTTGCATTCACCATCATCTGACGATCCCCGGTAGAAAGACCCACCATTCGATCTCTAATCATCAAGGTTTTAACTACCTCAGCCGCTTTCTCGGGGATCCCTGTTTTTAATTGCTCATTGTTTTCTTTAAACCTTTTTCCCCAAGGAGCATTAGTGTCAATTTCCAGTTCCAAAAAATAGCGTAATAACTCTTCCGCTTTTTCTTCTGACACAATTGAGCGCAATCGAATATTCCCGGTGTTCGAAACCGGGAGTGATATGCGAATATTTCCACCTAACAAACTTACATTATAATAATCTCGCGGTTGGCCACCAATGATCTTAGTTTCAATTCCTTCGATCACTCCGGCGCCATGCATCGGATAAACAACTTTATCCCCGATACTAAACATTTTTTTACCTTGCCTTCCTATCTTAAAAACAAAAACCAAGGGCAATTCAATCTTGTACCCAATTAATATTATAACTCATCTGTCGAGATTTGGCAAATAAAAATCTTTAACAAAAACCTTTACTTTTTCGCCGAATGTATTATAATATTTGCATATAAGGAGATAAAAAATGAAACAAGATGAACGAAAAATAGTTGCAAAAAATAAAAAAGCCACATTCGATTACTTCGTTCTTTCTACCTATGAAGCCGGCATTGTTTTATACGGTACCGAGATCAAATCCATTCGAAGCGGAAATGTCAACTTAAAAGATAGTTATTGCGAATTCGAAGAGGGTGAATTGTTCATTCGGGGAATGCACATTTCCCCATACGAAAAAGGCAATATCTTTAATCGCGACCCACTTCGTCTAAAAAAATTACTGATGCACAAAAGAGAGATTATGACTCTTTTTGGAAAGGTAAAGCAGGATGGTTTAACTTTGATCCCATTGTCGCTATATTTTAACGGCTCCAAAGTAAAAGTTGAAATTGGTCTGTGCCGAGGTAAAAAGAATTATGACAAGCGAGATGTATTGGCTAAAAAAGAAGCAAACCGTGAAATGGAAAAGCGCTTGAAAGCCAATAATATTGGATATTGAGGGAGTTTTTAAAATGGAATTTTTTGATTTAAAACTGGATTTGGATTATGAAGGACTGAATTTAGGCGGCGGCCACCGTTCTTGGATGACTTGCTATATTCCTGCAAACTTTAAGGAATTTTCAGAAGGACGCACCCGCCCCGCAGTAATCATTTGCCCCGGTGGCGGATACGGAGGTCGTTCCAATAGAGAAGCCGAGCCCATCGCATTACAATATCTTGCCGCAGATATGGCGGCCTTTGTTCTTCATTATTCCGTTAAAGAAGACGCAGGCTTCCCTCGTTCTATGTTCGAAGCACTCACCGCTGTAAAAACTGTGCGTAAAAATGCCAAAGAATGGAACATTGACCCCAATCAAATTGCAATTTTAGGCTTTTCTGCGGGTGGTCATCTTGCCGCTTCTGCCGCCGCCTTCTGGCATTCTGATCTGGCAAAAAAAGCGCTGGGAGATAACGAACTTTATAAGATCAACGCCGCTGTGCTTTGTTATCCTGTTATCTCCTCGGGCCCAAAAGCTCATCGCGGTTCCTTTGATAATCTGGTTGGTACAGATGCAACCGCCGAACAACTGGAGTTGGTTTCTATCGAAAAACAAGTAACCGCCCAATACCCTGCCACTTTCCTTTGGCATACCGGAACAGATGGCGCTGTTCCCGTTGAAAATTCCATTTATATGGCCGAAGCGCTGGCGCGGGAAAAGATCCTTTTTGAACTTCACATTTATCCCACAGGGGGTCACGGCTTATCCTTAAGTGATGAACGAACCGCCAAATATGAAGATGGAGAATACAAAATGTCTATGCTGGAAAAACGGCCCCGTCAATGGGTTGCAGACAGTATTCTCTTTCTGAAAGAGACCGTTTTTGTAAAATAATTAAATTCCTATATATTTTACACAATTTTGTGTTATAATATATAGGACCCTATGGGGGCGTAAAGGTTTCGACGGGGACTTTGAATTACGATAAGCGCGTGGTGGCGCACAACCACCTTAAAATGTGTAACTTAAAAATAAACGCTAACAATAATAAATTAGCTTACGCTGCCTAATTAAGGCGCGTCATCTCACCGCGAAGGACCACGGTCGCGAATGAGGTGTCATTTTAGTGGTGAACGTTTATGGTTAAGCTTTGCCCCATAAATGTATTATGAAGCTACCGAATTGATCCGCCTGTTTATCGGCAGTTCAACAAGGGAATTTGAATAGATAAACTACACGCGTAGAAAGTTGTATGGATGGGTTTTCGGACAGGGGTTCGACTCCCCTCGCCTCCACCATCTAAAGACACCATTGAAATCTGAACCCTCAAGTTCAGACTCAATGGTGTTTTTATTATAAAACCCAGTATTTATGCGGCTTTTCGAGGTCGCATTTTCTTTTTGTCAGCTGGACTGAAAACAGAAAAATCAAATTCG
>JAZOXD010000154.1:0-1734 GCA_045659565.1 Eubacteriales bacterium
TTTGACCGTTTGCTTTCTTCTCCCTATATTGATTTTATTGCAGGCCCCAAGGGCTATAATCGGGTGGGGCCCACCGATCCGGGGTTTGGTCAGGCGGTGCCCAATTCGGTGAACCGCAAAAAACTGTGGGTGGATGAGATCGATAACCGCACCCACCTTTGCACCTGGCGGGGGCCCAAGGATTACCCGGCCAAGAATTTTGACCAGACCCGTGCCGCCTATTGGCGGGAATTCACCGAAAACGTCATTTTCCACCAGGGCTATTGGTGGATGGATCTGGGCGGCGGCTGGCTGGATAGCGAAGAGATCCGAGAGGAAGTACGCCTTTTGAACGAAACCTCCAAGCGCCTTTATCAGGAGGCGGAGGGTCAGGAACGGGTGGCAGAGGTGCTGTTGGTCATCAACGAAAACGCCATGCATCGGATGCGTCCCAATTTTGAACTGCACCGTGCCACCATCCATCATACCGGCTCGGTCTTGAAGGAATGCGGGGTGCCTGTGGATTTCTATCGCACCGCCGACCTGCCCGAACTGGAACTTTCCCGCTATAAAGTGATCGTCTTTCTTAATGCTTTTTGCGAGGATGCCAAAAATATCCAAGAGATTTTGAAAAAGACCCGACCCGATTGCCATATTGTATGGAATTATGCGGCGGGGATCATTGATCCCAAAGAAGGGAACTTCGGTCTTGAAAATGTCAAAAACCTCACCGGCTTTTCTATCGGAGAATATCCCTTTGGAGGCATCGAGGAATATGCGGCCCCCTGCTATCCCGTGCTGTACGTGAAGCAGGAGCCGGGGATCACTCCTCTGACCCAATATTCCGACGGAAACTTCAAGTCCGCCAAGCGCCTGGCCGAGAATGGCCGCACTCATATTATGAATGCCCACCCCATCTCCCTGACGGTGGAGAGTGCCCGTGATATTCTCCAAGATGCAGGGGTCCACTTTTACGGATCGCCCTATTGTGTGGTCAATGGGGATAATCGGTTCCTTTATCTGCTGTCGGAAAAGACCCAGCGGGTGGAGGTTCGGTTCAAGGAACCCACCTCCTGCTATAACCTCTTTACCGGCGAGCAATTTAATGAAGTGACTTCCATCACCCAAGAGATGGAGGAAGGAACTTGCCTGTTTTTGAAGTATCGATAAACAAAAAATTCCCCTATCGCATTTGCGATAGGGGAATTTCTTATCCTTTTTTATTGCTCGGCACGGAACAGGAAGGTCACGATCTGGCCACGGGTACATTCACTCTTGGGGCCAAAGGTGGTTTTGGTCATACCGGTGGTGATGCCTTTTTCCACGGCCCACAGCACGGCTTCGTAATAATAAGCACTCTTCTTCACATCGGTGAAGGGGTTCTGGCTATTGGTAGGAGCAGGCTTACCTTGGCTTCTCCACAGGAAGGTAACAATCTGTTCCCGGGTACATTCGGCATTGGGGGCAAAGGTGTTGGCGGTCATACCGGTGGTGATGCCCTTTTCCACCGCCCAAAGAACAGCCTTATAATAATATTGGTTGCTCTTTACATCCTTGAAGGGGTTAGCGGTACTCTTGGGTTCCGGACTGCCGGAGGCCCGCCACAGGAAGGTAACAATCTGGCCCCGGGTGCAGGCATCGTTGGGCTTGAAGGTGTTGGCGGTTACACCGGTGGTGATGTCTTTTTCCACGGCCCACAGCACGGCATTGTAATAATATTGGGTGCTCTTCACATCTTTGAAGGGGTTCACGGGG
>JAZOXD010000155.1:0-2993 GCA_045659565.1 Eubacteriales bacterium
CCACTCCGGAAACGCCGGATGGTAAGCCCGACACGCCGGGCGCCAAGCCGGAAACGCCGGAGACCAAGCCGGATGAAAAGCCGGAAGACCCCCCTGAGGATACCCCGGAAGAAACCCCCGGAGATACACCGGAAGAGACTCCCGATGATACTCCGGAAGAAACCCCCTCCAAACCGTCGGAGGGTGAAGCGCAAGAGCAACAAACCGAATAACGAAAAGATCCCCTCTGCCTGCGCAGAGGGGATCTTTTTGCAAATAAAAAAGGACGCGTATCTGCGTCCTCATTTATTCAATTAGACAGCTCTTTCGACCTTGCCGGAGCGGAGGCATCTGGAGCAAACATAAACACGCTTGGGTGCGCCGTTTACAACTGCTTTAACACGCTTAACGTTGGGCTTGAACGCTTTGTTGCTGCGACGATGAGAGTGGGATACTTTAATACCGAAGGAAACACCCTTGCCGCATACTTCACACTTTGCCATTGTTGAAACACCTCCTTGTTTGTTTACGCTTGAATATTCTACCATACCCTTTTACAAAAAGCAAGTGTTTTTTTTATAAAAAAATGAAACTTTTATTTGAAACCTGTAATATAGTCTGTTATAATATAACAAGAAAAGTATTTTTGCATAAAAGCGAGGAAAAAATGAACGAAGAAAAGTTAACATTAGCCCAACTGATCCGCCATATGGGTTTAGAATCAGCCTATATGCCGGTGGGCGGTTTGGAAAAGGAGATTACCTCCACCGATATCAACCGCCCCGCATTGCAGTTGGTGGGCTTTTTCGATTATTTTGATGAAAGCCGCATCCAAGTGCTGGGCAAAGTGGAGCATACTTATCTGGACCGCTTTGATGAAGTCAAACGGCGGGAAATTTTTGAACGGTTTTTCGAATTCCGCTTCCCGGCGTTGGTAATCACTCGTGGGCTGGACGGCTATCCCGAACTTTTGGAAATTGCCGAAAAATATAAGGTCCCGGTGCTGAAAACCTCGATGCATACCGCCCAGTTTGTCAGTAGTTCCATTTTCTACCTGAACGAGCGGCTGGGCCCCCAGCAGACGATTCACGGCGTACTGGTAGAGGTTTATGGCGAAGGAATTCTGATCACCGGTGAGAGCGGCGTGGGTAAGAGCGAAACCGCAATGGAACTGGTCAAGCGTGGCCACCGCCTGATTGCCGACGATGCTGTGGTGATTAAACGGGTCACTTCTTCTATGCTGAAGGGTACTTCCCCTCCGAATATTCAATATTTCATTGAGCTTCGGGGCATTGGCATTGTTAATGTACAAAAAATCTTCGGTATTGGTGCTGTAAAAGAAGATGCGGTCATCGATATGGAAATTCATCTGGAAACCTGGGATGAAAATAAGTTTTATGATCGGCTTGGTTTGGATACAAACTATACCCGTATTCTGGATGTGGATGTGCCCACAGTTACCATCCCCGTTCAGCCCGGCCGGAACTTGGCTATTATAATCGAGGTCGCTGCCATGAACAATCGTCAGAAGCGTCTGGGTTATAATGCCGCAGAAGATATCAGTAAAAAAATTTTAGGATCTGCAGAGGAGGAATAAAAAATGTATTATTTAGGTGTTGATTTAGGTGGAACTAATATTGCTGCAGGTGTTGTGGATGATGAAATGAAGTTGGTGCATAAAACCAGCATCCCCACCGAGGCTGCTAAGGGCGCTGAACACGTAATCGCGCGTATTGTGGAGGTTGCCAAATTGGCTGTAAAAGAAAGCGGCATCTCTATGGACGAAATCCAAAGCATTGGCATTGGATCCCCCGGCGCTGTGGATCCTGAAAAAGGCGTAGTAGTGTTCGCCAACAACCTGAGTTTCCGGAACACTCCTCTTGCCGACCTGGTGGGCGCTCATTTTCCGGGTAAAAAAGTATTTATCGAAAACGACGCTAACGTTGCTGCTTGGGCAGAAGCCAAATGTGGCGCAGCAGCCGGCGTTAAGGATAGCGTAACCGTTACTCTGGGTACCGGTGTTGGTGGCGGTATGATCTTGAACGGCCAGCTTTATAGCGGCTTTAACCATGCCGGCGGCGAACTGGGCCATATCGTTATTAACGAAGGCGGTCGCCAGTGCAGTTGTGGTCGTAAGGGTTGCTGGGAAGCCTATGCTTCGGTATCCGGCCTGATCAGAACCACTAAAGAGCATATGGAAAAGAATAAAAACTCTTTGATGTGGAAGATTGCCGGCGGCAGCTTGGATAACGTTAATGGCCTCACCTCTTTTGATGCCATGCGTAAAGGCGATGAAGAAGCCCAGAAGGTTGTGGATGAATACCTCCATTCCGTGGCCACCGGTATTGGCGATATTATGAATATGCTCCAGCCGGAGATTATCTGCATCGGCGGCGGGATTTCTAAAGAAGGGGATTACCTGCTCCAACCCGTCAAAAAGTATATTGCCGATGAAACCTATTCCCGTTTCAACGAAAACGCTACCCAGATCAAAATTGCAAAATTGGGGAACGACGCCGGTATCATCGGCGCAGCCCTGCTGGGCGCATAAAAGCAAGAAGGCGGAAGTAAACTTCCGCCTTCTTTTTTTGAAAAACCCTTGACAACCCCAAAACTTTCATTTATAATACTTGAGTAATCGCAAATAGGGGTATAGCTCAGCTGGTAGAGCAGCGGTCTCCAAAACCGCGTGTCGTGGGTTCGATTCCTCCTGTCCCTGCCACAAAAAGCCTTGGCTTCAGCCAAGGCTTTTTTGTTTATATAGTTAGAATCGAACAGCGACACGCGGAGCGCGTTGTGGGTCGCGACTGCGCCCGCTGCCGGTGGCAGATGAAGGGAGCAGGTTAGCGGCTACCGCAACACAGCGGAGACCGAGCGAGCAACGGCTCGCGATGGATACGCTGATGTTGCAAAGGGGTAGATTCCTACTGCCCCTGCCCAAAAACAGCCTTAGCTTTTGCCGGCAACTTTGATAGTTTTATTATGGGCTTTTGGCTTGGAGTCAACTTTACTTA
>JAZOXD010000156.1:0-5518 GCA_045659565.1 Eubacteriales bacterium
GAGCGGGGTGTCAACGAGAAAGATAAGACCTTCTTTGATATCAAATACGGCGATGCTATGGGCGCTTATTGCCAATCTCACGAGCCTGCCACAGAGCAAACCACGGCAGAGGGACATGCTGTTCGCGCTTTATATTGGTACAGCGGGATGGCTGACCTGGCAAAAGAATCAAAAGATGATTCCATGCAAAAGATAGTAGAAACCTTATTCGATGATATTTATAACCGCAAAATGTATATTACAGGCGGTTTGGGTTCTCAGCATCATGGGGAGCGTTTTACCATCCCTTACCACCTTCCTAACCGCCAGGCCTATGCCGAAACCTGCGCCGCCCTGGCCCTGGCTTTATTTGGTCGCCGTCTTTATAATAACCAACCTGATGGCCGCTATGGGGACGCCACAGAACGGGCCTTGTATAATGGGATGATCAGCGGCCTTTCTCTGGACGGTGAATCCTTCTTCTATGTCAATCCGTTAGAAATGGATCTTTCCCGTATGGGAATTCCGGAGGAAAAACAAGCTAAAACCCAGCGGCAAAAGGTATTTAACTGCTCCTGTTGCCCCCCGAACCTGGTGCGGCTGATCCCCGCCATCGGTGATTACGTCTACGGCTATGATGAAGATACCCTCTACGTTCACCAATATATCCCCACCCAAGGCACGGTGGATGGCAAACAGGTCACCCTTGAAACGGAATATCCTTTGAACGGGGCGGTGCACGTGACCTATGAAGGGTCCAAGGCTTTGGCCCTGCGAAAACCCGCCTGGTGCGCTGAATTTACCGCCTCCGCCCCTTATCGGGAGGAAAAGGGGTATCTTTATTTCCACACCAACGAAGTAACCGTAGACTTTAAAATGGAGCCCACTTTCTATCAGGCGTCTGATGCCGTTCACGAAAACAGCGGTCGGGTCGCCCTGATGCGTGGCCCCATCGTCTATTGCCTGGAAGGGCAGGATCAGCCCGGGGATCTATTCCGTTGCCAGGTCAACCCGGAGGGGGAAGTAAAGGTGTTGGAAGAATCCTTTGGCGGTTATCCTGTTCTGGAGGCAGAAGGGGTTCTGTTGCCGGAGAAAAAGGCTCTTTATGCCCCTTATCAGAAGCAAGAAGGGAAAAAGATCACCCTGCGGTATATTCCCTATTATGCTTTTGCCAACCGGGGCGAGGATGATATGCAGGTTTGGCCCCTTTCGGTTTGACATTGTCCCCGTCTTCTGCTAAAATAGGAAAAAACAAAGCGGGAGCAATAAAAAATGTTTGATTATCATATGCATAGCCGGGTCTCCTATGATGGAGAAGGGGACCCCCAAGAAATGGTTTTGGCGGCGGCAAAGGCGGGTTTAAAAGAGATCTGCTTCACCGACCACCTGGATTACGGCCCTTCCTGGGATGGGGTTACCAAGCTGACTTTTGAAACAGAAACCTATAACGAGGCCTATAACGGATTAATCGCTCCTGAGGGGTTGTTGATCCGTCGGGGCTTTGAATTTGGGATGACCCCCGATAATCAAAAGGAACTGGAAAAAGATCTGGCCCGCCGCCCCTTTGATTTTGTGCTGGGCTCGGTGCATTTTGTGGATGGGTTTGATCCCTATTTTGAACCCTTCTGGCAAAATCAAGCCCCGGAAACCGCCTGCCGGCGATATCTGGAAACCACTTTGGAGTGCGTGAAGGCTCACGATGATTTTGACGTGTTGGGGCATCTTACCTATATTTCCAAATGTGCCGCCAACCCCAATCCCCCCATTCGGTATGAGGATTTTCCGGAGCTGATCGACGAAATTCTTAAAATTTTGGTCCAAAAGGGGAAGGGGATGGAGATCAACACCAGCGGACTGGATCGCTGCGGCGTATTTTTGCCCGATGAAACCATGCTTCGCCGCTTTAAAGAACTGGGGGGCCGGATCATCACCGTGGGCTCCGATGCCCATGCCCCCGATCGGGTGGGCCAGTATATTGATCAGGCTTTGGCCTTGGCCAAGGACATTTTCGGCGGGGTCTATACCTTTGCGGAACGAAAACCCATTTTTCACAAGTTATAATTTAAGCCGGCGCTTTGGCGCCGGCTTAACATTTATTTGACAAGTAACTGATTTTATGATAGTATATCTCCGATTCATTATGCGGAGAAAGGAGTTGGTTTTGTGGATCCGCTTCCCCGAAGTAGCCTGGAGGATGCTTCTTTATTGCCTTTGGAATTTAAAAAATGTGTTTGGATCCGGCGCTTCTGTCGCTATTGCCGGAAATAGAAAAGAGTTTGATTCGAGAAAAAACACATTGATTTATTTTGGAGGTATTTTAAAAAACTGATATGATTCAGCAATTATTGTTACAATTCATTCTTATTCTGGTCAATGCGTTCTTCGCCGCAACGGAGATCGCCTTGATCTCCTTGAACGAAAAGAAACTGAAGGTTCGGGCAGAGGATGGGGATAAAAAGGCGGCTAAAATGCTCAAGATGATCGAAGAGCCCACCCGCTTTCTTTCCACCATCCAGATCGGGATCACCCTGGCCGGCTTTTTAGGATCTGCCTTTGCGGCCGATAACTTTGCCGAACGGCTCTCTGCCTTTGCGGTTGAAAAGTTCCATATTTCCGCCGCCCAGGTGGGGCTGGTGAATACCGCCGCCGTTATCGTGATTACCCTGATCCTTTCCTTCTTCACCCTGGTTTTGGGTGAGTTGGTGCCCAAGCGCATCGCAATGAAGAACAAGGAAAAATTGGCAGATGCGGTCTGCGGTTCCATTTCCGGTCTGGCCTTTATTCTGACCCCGATCATCTGGTTACTGACCGTTTCCACCAACTGCTGTCTGCGTCTTTTTGGCATCGATCCCCACGAAAAAGAGGATCCTGTTTCCGAAGAGGATATCGTATTGATGCTGGATGCGGGGGCTGACGAGGGAAGCTTGGATGAGAATGATATCGAATATATTAAAAATGTTTTTAAATTGGACGGTATGACGGCTGAGGATGTGATGACACCCCGCCGCTCTATAGTGATGGTATCCAAGGAGGCCACCCACGACGAAATCATCGCAACCATTGAGCAGGAAGGCTATTCCCGAATCCCTGTTTTTGGCGAAACCAGCGATCAGATCGTTGGCATTTTGCATAGCCGGGATTTCCTACTGCGGCATAACCGGGAAGGCTTCAAGCTGGAGGATGCCATGTTCCAGCCCACCTTTGTGCCGGAAGCCGCCCACCTGGATGTATTGTTCAAGGATATGCAGAAGGAACATAACCATATCGTGGTGATTGTCAACGAATATGGTGAAACCGCCGGTATCGTAACCATGGAGGATATCCTGGAAGAGATCGTGGGCGAGATTTGGGACGAATGCGATGAAGCCATCGAGGATTTTACCCAGATCGGCGAAGATACCTACAAGGTTCTTTGCTCCGCCAATATTGAAGATTTTCTGGAATTCTTTGAGCAGGAGCCCGAAGAAGAAACCGAAGCCACCACGGTAAACGGCTGGCTGATCGAGTTGATCGGCAGCATTCCTGAAGAGGGGCAGAAGGTCGAGTATGAAAATCTGGAACTGTTGGTTACCAAGGCCGATGACCTGATGGCCCATGAACTAAAGGTAACGGTTCACGAAAAGGTTACCGACGAAGAGGAAGAATAAAAATAACGGAAGAGGAATCAACCTCTTCCGTTTATTTTTTCGATTAATGCAGGTAATTCGTTCAGGTGACGAACCACATAATCCGCTGCGCCCTCCGGGGGCAGGGGCGTTTCATCCGGCGCATAATAGCAACGCAAGATGCCGGCGTTGGTGCCGCCCTGCATATCGCTGCTCAAAGAATCGCCAATGATCAGGCATTCCGCCGGCTTGGCACCGGTGGCTTCAAAAAGTGCCTCAAAGAACCGAATATCCGGCTTCTCAAAGCCGATCTTTTCCGAGATGAAGATCTTGTCCAACAATTGATCCAGCCCGCTTTTGGCCAATTTTCGCTCCTGGGCCAGGGCGGTGCCGTTGGTGACGGCATATTGGGCCAGGCGGCCTTTGAAATAGCGCACGGCTTCTTCGCCGCCGGGCATATAGAAGGCCGCATCCCCTAAATGATATTGATAAAGTTCATTAAAGCGGGGCGCATTTTCCAAAGGAAGACCTTCCTCTTTAAAAAAGGTTTCAAAGCGGCCGATCAGGATCTCCGGCTTGGTCATTTCCCCCCGTTCCAACTTTTGCCAGAAGGAATGGTTGATGGCGGAATAGCGGGCCAGCATCTCATCGGTGCAAAGGCCCATCTGCATCAGGGCGAAGCATTTGCGGATGCCGTAATTTTCGGCGGCCTTGAAATCCAGAAGCGTGCCGTCGATATCCCAAAGTAAGTGACGGATCATAAGTATACGGCGGGGAAAACTCTTTTATTAAAGAGCTTTCCCCGAAACCCCTTTCAGAAAATTTTCATTGAAAGTTTTTGGAGGATTTTTAAGGGGACTTTTTTCAAAAAGGCGCCTTAAATGGGGTTTGGGGCAATGCCCCAAAAAAAGAGCCTGCGGGTGCAGGCTCTTTTTAAATTAGTTGTTTTCAGCTTCTTTTTGAGCCTTTTCCATATCCAGCAAAGCATCCTTGCGGGAAAGGTTGTAACGGCCCTTGGAGTCTACTTCCATAAACTTAACCCAGATCTGGTCACCTTCGCTCAAAAGGTCTTCCACCTTTTCAACACGCTTGGTGTCCAGCTTGGAAATGTGAACCAGGCCTTCCTTACCGGGGGCAAATTCAACGAATGCGCCGAATTCCATCAGCTTCACAACGGTAGCGCGATAGATCTGGCCAACTTCGGGCTCGAATACGATGCCCTTGATGATCTCCAGAGCTTTATTGGAAGATGCCGGATTATCGGCAGCGATGAATACGGAACCGTCGTCTTCGATATCGATCTTGGCACCGGTATCGGCAACGATCTTCTGGATCACTTTACCACCGGAACCGATTACTTCACGGATCTTATCGGGGTTGATCTTCAGGGTGATGATCTTGGGAGCCCAATCCTTCACGTCGGCTCTGGGAGCGGCGATGGCGGGGGCAATTACGTTATCCAGAATGTGGTAACGGGCGTCGCGGGTCTTTTCCAAAGCTTCCTTGATGATGGCTTCGGTCAAACCGTCTACCTTAATATCCATCTGAATGGCGGTGATACCCTTTTTGGTACCGGCCACCTTAAAGTCCATATCGCCGAAGAAGTCTTCAATACCCTGGATATCAACCATGGTAACGAAGGTGTCGTCGGGGCGGGTGATCAAACCGCAGGAAATACCGGCAACGGGAGCGGTGATGGGAACACCGGCATCCATCAGAGCCAGGGTAGAGCCACAGATGGCGCCCTGAGAGGTGGAACCGTTGGAGGTCAAAACATCGGATACCAGACGGATGGTATAGGGGAATACATCCTTATCGGGGATTACAGGCTCCAAAGCACGCTCAGCCAAAGCACCGTGACCAATCTCACGACGGCCGGGGCTGCGGGAGGGCTTGGCTTCGCCTACGGTAAAGCCGGGCATATTGTAGTGATG
>JAZOXD010000157.1:0-6038 GCA_045659565.1 Eubacteriales bacterium
AATTTACAATAATAAGGATGGGGTTCCAGAGTTTCTTCGTCCCGATACATCCCGATATGACCCACCCGAGCGGAGGGAACCAGGTTCAAAACACCGTCCACCATTCCCAAGCCGGCCCGCAAAATGGGAACCACCGCCAGCTTCAGGCCGGCGATCACATTGGTCTTGGTCTTGCAGATGGGAGTGGTGATTTCCACCTCTTCCAAGGGAAGATCCCGCATCGCTTCATAACACATCAGCATCGTGATCTCTTCCACCAAAGCCCGGAATTGGTTACTGCTGGTGGCTACATCCCGCAGGATCGAGATCTTGTGTTGGATCAGAGGATGATCAAAAACCACTAAATTTGCCATCGTTCAAACACGCTCCTCATTAAAATTCTTTGGTTTAATCGTAACATTCGCTCTCGACTTTGTCAAGGGAAAATTTTAGCGAAAAAAGAGAAAAAACTCTTTACAAAATATTGGAAAAGGTATATACTCTCAAGAGGAATAGGTCTTACCCCGCGGCAAGATCAAAAAGTATTCGAGTTATGATCTTGCAAATCGGCAAGATCATTTTTTTATGGGGAGGAGCGGCTATGGAAAAGCATTTGCGGGCCCGTCTGATGGAAGAAGCGGACCTCCGCCGGGCATTGGCGCGCATCGCTCACGAGATCATCGAGCGTAACGGCCATCAAAAACACCTCACCCTGATCGGCATCCAGCGCAGGGGCGTGCCCCTGGCAGAGCTGATCGCCGACAATATCCGTAAATTTTCGGATCTTGAAACAGAGCTTGCCACCGTGGATATCACCTATTTTCGGGACGATATGGATCATTCCCGGATGGATCCCAAGGCCCGGGCCCAAACCCCGCCCTGCTCCCTGCAGGGTAAAACCGTGATTCTGGTGGACGATGTGATCTATACCGGCCGCACCGTACGGGCGGCTATGGACGCCATTTCCTCCTGGGGGCGCCCCGCCTGTATCCAGTTGGCGGTGCTGATCGACCGGGGACACCGGGAACTGCCTTTGCGGGGCGATTATATCGGCAAAAATGTTCCCACCGCCAAAAGTGAGCGGATTGAAGTGCATATCCCTCCCATCGACCAAAGCTTCGGTGTGGAGTTATATGAAATAAAATAATAGGAGGATCATTTATGAAATTGATCTACAATGTCAATGACAAGCCTAAGTTTGGCGCGAATCTGATCTTTGCGCTCCAACAGCTTTTGGCGATCATGGCCGCCACCCTGGTTGTGCCTGTGATCACCAACAGCGCCACCGGCAGCAACATGGACCAGGCTGCTGCTTTGTTCGGTGCCGGTGTAGGTACCCTGGTATACATTCTCTTCACCAAGGCTAAGAGCCCCGTTTTCCTGGGTAGCTCCTTCGCCTTCCTGGGCTCCATGGCCGCTGCCTTTACCGGCGCCGCCACCATGGGCTTGGGCTACATGGGCCTGATCCTGGGCGCCATCTTCGCCGGTCTGGTTTATGTGGTAATCGCTCTGGTTGTTAAGCTGGTTGGCGTAAACTGGATCAACAAGTTGATGCCCGCCGTTGTAATCGGCCCCACCGTTGCTCTGATCGGTCTTTCTCTGGCCGGCTCCGCTGTAAACGATCTGAAGACTGCTCCTGCCGGCGGCCACGTGCTGATCGCCGTACTCTGCGGTCTGGTAACCCTGTTCGTTACCATGATCTGCTCCACCTTCGGTAAGAAGACTGCCAAGCTCATCCCCTTCATCCTCGGTATCCTGGCCGGCTATGCCGTTGGCGCCGTGTTCACCGTAATCGGTAACGCAGCCGGCATCGACGCCCTGAAGGTAATCAACTTCTCCGGCTTTAACGCTCTGGTAGAAGGCGGCGTTGGTCTGCACACCTTTGTTCGGGTGCCCGACTTCACCTTCCTGCAGGCCTTCACCGAAGCCAAGGCGATCACCCCCGCTTATGTGGCTACCATTGCCGTTGCTTATATCCCCGTTGCTTTCGTGGTATTTGCCGAGCATATTGCTGACCACAAGAACATCTCTTCCATCATCGAGAAGGATCTGCTGGAAGAACCCGGCTTGTCCCGCACCCTGCTCGGCGACGGCGTTGGTTCTATCGCAGGCGCCATCTTCGGCGGTTGCCCCAACACCACCTATGGTGAATCCGTTGGCTGTGTAGCCATCACCGGCAACGCTTCCATCTATACCATCGGCACCGCTGCCATCCTTTCCATCATCGTTTCCTTCCTGTCTCCCTTCGTAGCCTTCCTGAACACCATCCCCAACTGCGTAATGGGCGGTGTTTGCGTTGCGCTTTATGGCTTCATCGCCGTTAGTGGTCTGAAGATGATCCAGAAGGTTGATCTGAATGAAAACAGCAACCTGTTCGTTGTTGCTGCTATCCTGATCCCCGGTATCGGCGGTCTGACCCTCACCTTCGGTAAGGTAACCATCACCGGCATCGCCACCGCTTTGATCCTGGGCATCCTGGTTAATATTGTTTTGAATAAAAAGGCAAATAAATAACCATCGGAATTAAAATAGCGCCGCAGAAAACTCTGCGGCGCTTATTTATTGTTGCATCAAAAAAGTTCCTGCCAAAGGCAGGAACTTTTCTTTTTTATTCAGTTGTTTCTTCGCCGTATAATACGCCGTCAAAGACAAAATCCTGAATATGACCGGCGGCCTTTTCTTGATCAAAGGTCAGATACCAGACTCCATCGATCATCCTTCCGCCGTCGCCGTTGGGTTGATCCACCGCCAGGGGGAACACCGCATTACGGATGGTGTAGCCATCGGCCAGCACCTTCATTGCCATATTGGAAACATCCCCCACTGCCAAGGTGGTTTTGACCAATGCCATTACGCTTTTGATCAGTTCGGGATATTGCATTACATTAATGGTTTTTACCTTTTCCATACAGGCCTTCAGCACGATCTCGTGCATATTGGCCCGCGCCTCGGTTCCGCCCACGTTATGACGGGCCCGCACCATTCCCAACACCTGAATACCGTTCAAGGTCTGCCGGCCGGTGGCAGGAATACAATCGGAGCGTCCCATGCTGGTGATCACCAGGTTGGCCTCCCGACGGTAAGCACTGCTGACATCCAGTTCAATCCCCCCCAGAGCATTGATCACCTTTTCCATATTGTTAAAGTTGATAACCACATAGTCGGTGATATTCAATCCAAAACTCTGGTTCAGGGTCTTAACTGCCAACTTAGGACCACCGAAGGCATAAGCGTGGTTGATTTTATCCATGCCGTGTCCTTCGATATTCACATAAGCATCCCGCTGAACTGCGCTCATTCGAATCTCTTTATTCTCGGTATCGACGGTGACGATCACGATACTGTCGCTGCGTCCGTCACTCATATCCGCATTGGTGGAGTCCACGCCGAACAGAGCAATATTAATCAGGGTATTGCTGACCGGGCGGGTCTCCTGGGTGATACCGATTTCTTCGTGCTTCAAAGCCGCATCCCGATCCATTCCGCCGAACAAATAGTTATAGACGATGGCAAAGCCCCCACCCAGCACCAAAATGGTTGCCAGGAAGCCGGCCCCGAATCTCACCCAAAAGTTCCAGCGGGGGATCTTCATCACAGAACGAAACCAAGTCAAAAACCGGTCAATATACTTTTTCATTATTTAGAGATCACTTCCAGAGTCTGCTGCGCGATAGCCAGTTCCTCGTTGGTGGGGATCACGCAGAGAGCGATTTTAGAATCAGGAGTAGAAATCATGGTCTTCTGACCCTTCAGCTGGTTCTTTTCTTCATCCAGCTTGGCGCCCATAAAGGCAACGGATTCGCAGATAGCCTTGCGGACAGAAGAGGTGTTCTCGCCGATACCGGCAGTGAACACGATGGCATCCACGCCACCCATAGCAGCCGCATAAGCACCCACATATTTGCTTACCTGATAGTTGAACATATCCAGAGCCAGACGGCAACGCTCGTTACCCTCGGCTGCATATTTTTCCAGATCGCGGAAATCGGAATAACCGCCGCTGATACCGAACACACCGCTCTTCTTGTTCATCAGATCGCTGACGCCCTGAGCATCCAGATCCAATTTAGCCATCAGATAGGTCACCAAGGCGGGATCCATATCACCGGTACGGGTGCCCATCATTACGCCTGCCAGAGGAGTGAAGCCCATGGAGGTATCGATGCACTTGCCGCCCTTTACAGCGGAAATGGAAGAACCGTTGCCCAGATGGCAGGTGATGATCTTCAGATCCTTGATATCCTTGCCCAGGAACTTGGCACACTCGTTGGCCACATAGCCGTGAGAAGTACCGTGGGCGCCGAAGCGACGGATTCCGTGATCTTCATACAGTTCATAAGGCAGCGCATAAAGAGCGGCCACCTTCGGCATACCGTAATGGAAAGCGGTATCGTAAACAGTTACCTGTGGAACATCCTTGCCCATAACAGCCACGCAAGCCCGGATGCCGGTGATGGCGGCGGGGTTATGCAGAGGAGCAAACTCGGTCAGGGTATCCAGAGTGTTCAGTTTTTCTTCGTCCATCAGGGTGGCTTCATAGAATACTTCACCGCCGTTTACCACACGGTGGCCCACAGCTGCGATCTCGGAAGCATCTTTAATCACGCCCCATTTTTCATCGGTCAGATACTTCAGCACCAGCTCGATGGCGGCAGCGTGGGTGGGCAGAGCGAGTTCTTCACAGTATTCATCGCCCTTGGCCTTGTGGGTGAACTTGCCGTCAACCCCGATCCGTTCACAATTACCTTTGGCCAGAACCTCGCTGCCTTCCATATCGATCAGCTGATATTTCAGGGAGGAGCTTCCGGCGTTGATTACTAAAATTTTCATCTTTATTTTCTCCTTTTTTAGAATTAGACTTTTCTTTTACATCAATTTATTATATAATATAAAAAACAAACTTTCAACCATAATTTTCAAAAAGGAGGCGGGTTCCTTGATCTACGGGGTGATTAGCGAGTTTAATCCCTTTCATAACGGCCATCGGTATCTGTTGAGCCGGTTGCCAAAAGCCGAAGGCGATTATACCGTTTGTATTATGAGTGGTCATTTTGTACAAAGAGGAGAGCCCGCCGCCTATTCCAAATGGGAGCGAGCCGCCGCCGCAGTGCAAAACGGTGCCGACCTGGTATTGGAACTGCCCCTGCCCCATGTACTAAGCAACAGCGAACGCTTTGCGGAAGCAGGTGTGCAGATGGCCGCCGCCTTGGGCCAGCCGGTAACCATGGCCTTTGGCACCGAGGAGGGCTCTTTGGAGGAACTTCAGCGCTTGGCCGCCCTCACCGAGGAAGAACTTGCTCCGTATATAAAGGATGAACTGGAAAAAGGCCTTTCCTACGGTACCGCTCGGCAGGCGGCTTTGGAGCAGTTATTGCCACTGGAAAGCGCCTTGCTTTTGCGTCCCAATAATCTTTTGGCCTATGGCTATCTGAAGGCTGCGTCCCCCTTTGGCATCCCCTGCCTCACCGTTCAGCGCTCTGCTCCCCATAGCGGAGCACCCCAAGGAGAATATTGCTCTGCCTCCTTCGTGCGGGAACATCCGGAACGGTTCAAAGAATTTTGTCCCTGTCCCCAAGGAGCCAGACTGAATGATCAAGCCGCTGAAACCGGCCTGCTTTCTCTTTTACGAATGGCCACCACTGAGCAATTGGCCCGGTCCGCCAATATCAGCGAAGGGTTGGAAAACCGCATTCTGGCCGCTCTGACCCGGGCCGAAAGCCTCCAAAGCCTTTTGGAGGAGATCAAAACCAAACGCTATTCCATGGCCAAGCTGCGCCGGGCCCTTTGCGCCGCCGCCCTTCAGCTCCCCCAGGGACTGCCGGCAGAAGCGCCCCCCTACCTGCGTCCCCTGGCCTTTAACCAAAAGGGGCAGGAACTTTTAAAAACGCTGAAAAAGACCGCTACCCTGCCCATTACCCAAACGGGCAAGGAATGCGAGGCCGTTTCCCTTACCTTTTTCAATATGGAGCGGCGGGCCACCGACCTTTGGAACTGCTGGAGCAGTTCCCCCGCCCCCGCCGGCGAAGACTCCCGCCGGGGCCCCGTCCGCCTTTAGGCCA
>JAZOXD010000158.1:0-4439 GCA_045659565.1 Eubacteriales bacterium
CTTCAGTTCCTTTACCAACTGCCAGCTGTTAAAGGCATCTAAAAAGTTGATGTAGCCGGGACGGCCGCAAAGAATTTTAATGGGCAGTTCATCGCCGTTTGCCATAAAGATCTTGGCAGGCTTTTGGTTGGGGTTACAACCGTATTTCAGTTCAAATTCCTTCATCATTTGTTCTCCTTCAGCAATTTTTATTGATCATCCGGTTTTCTTCTTCGCCGGTGGCCAGGTCGGTGTAACGAACATAAAGAGAAATTTTATTGTCAGCATTCAAAGCATTCCAAAGCTCATTGGTAAAAAGATCAATGTCGTTGGGAATAGCTACGCGTTCGGGTTCTCCGCAGAAGGTGGGAATGGGGTCACCGTCGCAGATATAAGTATGAATGAAATGACCCAGACCGGGCAGGGCAGGGTAACTGAAGGAATAGCGATTGCAGGCGGTTCCTTCGGCATCTGCGCTTTTCAGAATGCTCATTTCGTAGGTGAAATCATCATTGGCAAAAGTGGTCATTGCGCTGATTCTGGGGGTAAAGTTGGGAGCATCGGGCTCAAATTCACGGCTTGTGAGCGCTTCGGTGAAGCTTTTTCCGGCTTTCAAGCCTTCGTAAACGGTATCGGTTTGATCACCGTTGGTGGCAATCAGTTTATTTTCGTGTTTGCGAATTGCTGCATAGATGATCAAACTGGGATCTTCTACCTTGGAAGCGTCAAAGGGTTCAGTAAAGATGGCTCCGTCACGCTCTGCGAAAATACGATTGCGGCTGTTAGCACTGCGACCCATAATAAAATAAGCGGTGCAAGCTTTCTTACCGTCTTCGGATTTACCAACCACGATGCCGCGGCCTACATAAGAATTATCTTTGATCAGTTCTGCAATGTTGTTGATTTCATAAATGTTCATTCTGCATTTCCTTTCTCTTTTTCAATGAGTTGGCTGCTTACTAATTCAACTGCTTGGGGCAGTAATTTCCATTCTGCGGAGCGCATAACGCGTTTTTGAAGGGTTTCGGGCGTATCATCCGGGCGGATGGCAACGGCTTTTTGCAGAATGATCTCGCCACCATCTGGAATCTCATTCACAAAATGCACCGTGGCTCCGGTTACTTTAACACCGTATTCCAATGCAGCCTCATGAACGTGCAGGCCATAAAAACCTTTTCCGCAAAAAGCGGGGATCAAGGAGGGGTGCACGTTCAGGATCCGCTTGGGATAGCGGCCGGTGAAACGTTCGCTTAATATGGCCATGAAACCGGCTAAAACAATGATGTCGATCTCTTTTGTATCGATCAGCTCCATCAGTTTTGTTTCAAAAGCCTCTTGGGAGCCCAATTCTTTTTTTAAAACAACGGCGGTTTCGATGCCGGCCTTTTCTGCCCGCTTTAAGGCGAAGGCGTTGGCGTTGTTAGCAACAACCAGAGCGATTTCGCCGCTGGGAATTTGTCCTTTGGACTGAGCATTGATCAAAGCCTGAAGATTGGTTCCTCCGCCGGAAACAAATACTGCGATTTTAGCTTTGGATTTCAGCATATTGATCGTCCTCTTATTCCAAAATCATTTTATCGTCGGAAGCAACAATTTCGCCGATGAGATAAGCGTCCTCACCGTTTGCTTTCAGAATCTCAATGGCTCTATCAGCGTCTTCTTTAGCAACGGTGATGCTCATGCCAACACCCATGTTGAAGGTGTTGAACATATCACGTTCGCTGATGTTACCGGTTTTTGCAATCAGATCGAAGATGGGGAGGATGCGAACTTTAGATTTATCGATTTTAGCACCCAGACCATCGGGGATACTTCTGGGAATATTTTCATAGAAGCCACCGCCGGTGATATGGGAGATTCCCTTAACGGAAATCTCTTCCATCAATGCCAGAACAGGCTTTGCATAAATGCGGGTGGGAGTCAGCAAAGTTTCGCCGATAGATTTTCCGCCGAGTTCGGCAACGGGGGTCTTGATGTCCTTGTTTTCAACATCAAAAACTTTTCTTACCAAAGAGAAACCGTTGGAGTGTACGCCGCTGGAGGGCAGGGCGATTACAACATCACCGGGCTTCATTTTGGAGTTGTCGATAATCTTGCTTTTGTCCACAATACCGGTGCTGTAGCCGGCCAGATCATATTCATCTACGGGGTAGAAACCGGGCATTTCTGCGGTTTCGCCGCCGATCAGTGCAGCTCCGGATTGAACACAACCTTCGCAAACACCCTTTACGATATCGGCGATGCGTTCGGGAACATTTTTACCACAGGCAATGTAATCCAGGAAGAAAAGGGGTTTTGCGCCACTGCAGATAATGTCGTTCACGCACATGGCAACGCAGTCGATACCAACGGTATCGTGCTTGTCCATAATAAAAGCGATCTTTAACTTGGTTCCAACACCGTCTGTGCCGCTCACCAGAACCGGCTTTGTAATGCCGGTAAGATCCAACTCGAAAAGGCCGCCGAAGCCGCCAACATCGGAGCACACGCCGGAAGTGATTGTTTTTGCAATATGCTGCTTCATCAATTCAACGGCCTTGTAACCTGCGGTGATATCAACACCGGCTGCTGCATAACTGTCAGATTTCGATTGCATGTTCATAATTTTTTATTCCTTTCCATTCCAGCAATAAGTACAAAGTTGACAGGGATCCAGGCCAATGGCCTTGATTACCCCTTCTAAAGATTGAAATTCCAAAGATGCAAAATTGAATTTTTCGGCGATCGATTTCCGAAGGTTTTTGCCACGCTGTGTGGAAGCGTCGCTGTATTCCTCGATGAAATTGAAGCCTTCTTCGCCTTCCAGTTCCATAATAGTGCGTCGAGCGATCAGTTCCATTTCGCTGGTGGCTCTTGAAAAATTCAAGTATTTGCAACTATACATAATGGGTGGGCATGCAGAACGCATGTGCACTTCCTTTGCCCCATGGGTGTAAAGGAAATCAACGGTTTCCTTTAATTGAGTTCCCCGGACAATAGAATCATCCACAAATAAAAGTTTCTTATCGTTGATCAATTCATGAACCGGGATCTGTTTCATTTTTGCAACACGGTTTCGCTCCGATTGCTTAGCAGGGGTGAAACTTCTTGCCCAGGTTGGGGTATATTTAATAAATGCCCGGGCAAAGGGGATGCCGCTTTTGTTGGCGTATCCAATGGCGTGGGGGGTTCCGGAATCGGGGACACCGCCAACATAATCAATGTCTTGGCACGTTCCGTTGCTTATGTCCTGTTCGGCCATTAATGCGCCGTTGCGATAACGCATCATTTCAACATTCATGCCTTCATAAGTGGCGGTTGGGTAACCGTAATAGCTCCAAAGGAAGGAACATATTTTCATTCGCTTCCCCGGCGGAGCCAACTGGGTCATAGTATCGGCGGTTAGTTCGACGATTTCGCCGGGGCCAAGTTCCCGCTCGTCTTCATAGCCTAATTTTTTGTAAGTAAAGGACTCTTGGGTTACACAGTATCCATCTTCATTTTTTCCAATGAAGACCGGTAATCTGCCCAACTTGTCTCGTGCGGCGATCAGGTTGCCGCCGTCCTTCAGAATCAGGATCGACGCAGTCCCTTCAATCTGTTCTTGTGCAAATTTAATGCCATCAACAAAGTTATCCTTTTGGTTGATCAATGCGGCAACCAATTCGGTGTTATTCACTCCGCCGCCGGTCATGGCATCAAAATGTCCAAGTCCGGTGGAAAGATATTCTTCGATCAGCTTATCGGCGTTGTTGATGATGCCGATGAAGCAGATGGCATATGTCCCTAAAACGGATTTGATAAGTAAAGGTTGTGGGTCGTAATCACTAATACAACCGATGGCAGAAAACCCGGTCATATCCTCAAAGATATGTTCGAATTTTGTTCGAAAAGGGGAGTTCTGAATGTTATGAATTTCTCGCTGAAGGCCAACATTTTTGTCGTATGCAGCCATACCGCCTCTGCGAGTTCCTAAGTGTGAATGATAATCGGTGCCAAAGAATACTTCATAGATTGCATCTTCCTTGTTCACAGCGCCGAAAAAACCGCCCATAGTATTCCTCCTGTTTTAATGATGGTGATTATTGATTGAACTCTGCAGCAATACGAGCGTCTTTTTCCAAAACGACCTGTGCATCGGACAAGCGTTTGGCATCCAATCGCGCGGCCAGTTCCTTGTCTTCAACGGCAAGAATTTGTGCTGCCAATAAAGCAGCGTTGGCGCCGCCATCAATAGCGACAGTGGCAACGGGGATGCCGGTGGGCATTTGGACAGTAGCCAGCAGTGCATCCATACCGTCCAAAACGGGACCCTTGCAGGGGATGCCGATCACAGGCAGCGTGGTGTTAGCCGCAATAGCCCCTGCCAGATGGGCAGCCATACCGGCAGCGGCAATGATTGCACCAAATCCGTTAGCACGGGCATTCAGCGCAAAATCACGGGCTTCCACGGGTGTTCTGTGGGCAGAGTAGATATGCAC
>JAZOXD010000159.1:0-6672 GCA_045659565.1 Eubacteriales bacterium
GGTTATTGGTTGCAATTACAAATTTCTTTTCCATCAGTCCAGCACCTTATTCTGCGCTTTGAAAATCCGCTGGCATCCGCCCTTGGCCAGATTTAGCAGTGTATCCAGTTGTTTTTTGTCAAATTCTTCCCCTTCTGCGGTGCCTTGAATTTCAATAAAACCGCCAAGGGAAGACATAATCACATTCATATCGGTATCAGCCTTGCTATCCTCCTGATAGCAAAGATCCACCACTGGGGTATCCCCCAGCATGCCAACAGAAATTGCGGCAACCTGCTTTTTGATGGGGTTTTCTTCCAATTTACCCTCGGCCATCAATTTTTGAATTGCTAACGCAAGAGCCACAAAGCCGCCACTGATGGAAGCGCAACGGGTTCCGCCATCGGCCTGGATCACATCGCAATCCACCACGATGGAGCGTTCGCCCAGTTTTTCAAGATCAACAGCACCACGCAAAGCACGACCGATCAAGCGCTGAATTTCAGTACTGCGGGGGGCCTGCTTCAGCTTGCTGATATCCCGCTTGTTGCGGGTGGCGGTGGCTCGGGGCAACATTGAATATTCAGCGGTAACCCATCCCTTGCCGGTGCCCAACAGATAAGGAGGAACGGATTCCTCCACCGAAGCGGTACAGATCACCTTGGTGTTCCCCTGGCAATACAACACACTGCCTTCGGCGTGCATCGTATAATCTTTAATAATCTCAATCTTTCTTAATTGTTTTTCAGTTCTTCCGTCTACTCTCATTTTTAATTCCTCAAAACAATGCTTTAGCAAAATCATAACCATTAAAGGGCTGCAGGTCATCCATCTGCTCCCCTACTCCCACAAAACGAATGGGAAGACCAAGTTCGTTTTTCAGAGGAATGGCCATACCGCCCTTGGCAGTACCATCCAGTTTGGTGAGCACCACACCGGTAAGGGACGTAACCTTTTTGAATTCCACCGCCTGATTCATAGCGTTCTGCCCGGTGGTGGCATCCAGCACCAAAAGACACTCGGTATCTGCATCGGGTAATTGGGTATTGATCACCTTTTGGATCTTGCTAAGTTCGTTCATCAAGTTGGTTTTATTGTGCAACCGACCAGCGGTATCACAGATGATCAGATCACAATTGCGAGATTTGGCAGCAGAAATGGTATCAAAAACAACGGCAGCAGGATCGGCGCCCTGCTGGCTTTTAATGATATCCACACCCACACGCTCCGCCCAGGTAGCCAGCTGTTCAGCCGCAGCAGCCCGGAAGGTATCGGCAGCGCCAAAGATCACCTTTTTGCCCTGATCTTTATAAATTTTTGCAAGTTTGGCGGCGGTGGTTGTTTTTCCCACGCCGTTCACACCGATCATCAAAATCAAAGACGGGTTACTTTCTAATTTCAAAGAGGCAACCTCTTCCTCCATCATCGTGCCAATGATCTCTACCAATTGGGTTTTGATCTCCTCCGGCTTGGTGATGCGACCCTGCTTGACGTCTTTTTTCAAGCGTTCGATGATCTCAAGGGTGGTATCCACACCGATATCTGCCATAATCAAAGCTTCTTCCAGTTCCTCAAAAAGATCTTCATCGATCTTACCGAAGGCGGCCAACACCGAATCGATCTTATCAGTGATATTTTTTGAGGTTTTGGATAAACCTTGCTTCAGTTTTTCAAAAAAGCCCATAAATTCTCCTAAATCTTCAATTGCTCTGCAATTTCGTTAACATTAATGGTAAGTAGTTTGGAAATACCCTGTTCCGGCATAGTAACACCATAAAGTACATCCGCTTCTTCCATCGTACCGCGACGGTGCGTAATACAAACAAACTGGGTATTTTCGCAATAATGACGCATATAAGTTGCAAAGCGGGTTACGTTTACATCGTCCAGGGCAGCCTCAATCTCGTCCACCACACAGAAAGGTGTGGGGCGGATCTTCAAAATGGCAAAATAAAGACAAATTGCGGTGAATGCCCGCTCGCCACCGGAAAGAGACACCAGATTTTTAATGATCTTGCCCGGAGGCGCCGCCTTAACATCAATATCGCAGTTCAACACATCTTCGGGGTCGCTCAAAATCAATTGGGCAGTACCGCCACCAAACAGTTCAGAGAAGATCTTTTGGAATTCTTCGTTAAGCTGGGTGAATTTTTCGGAGAAAATATCCTTCATCTGACTCAATAATTCACGGATGATTTTTTCTAGTTCACCTTTCGATTGAATCAGATCGTTCACCTGACCGCTCATAAAGTCATAACGATCTTTTACAGCAGCATACTCTTCGATGGATTCAATATTTACGCTTCCCAAAGCACGGATACTCCCCTTCAGGGAAGCAACCCGCTTTTTGGCTTCGGCCGCATCCTCCAAGGGCTGGGCCTGTTCCTTAGCCTCGGTAACAGTCAGTTCGTAAACATCCAGCAATTGGGCGATGATCCGGTCGGATTGATCGGAAATTCCAGCCAGTTTATTGTCCAGGCGGGAAACCTCTTCGATCAAGCGCTCTTTTGCGGCATTTTTTTCTTTTTGATTCTGACGATATTCAGTTTGTTTTTGTTCCTGAGCTTGCCGCTGGTCTGTAAGAACCTTGATTCGTTCAACGCTGGCTTTTTGCATTCCACGCAGTTCTGCGGCCTGCTGTTCCAGGGCGGCAGCTTCATTTTTGGCTTCCTCGATCTTTTGGCGAGCAGCCAAAATCTGGGCGTTCTTTTCTTCAGCCTCGGCACCGATCAAGCTTAATTGATTTTCCAACTGGCCGATCATTGACTTGGTGCCTTCGATTTCTTTAAAGAAGCCAACCTTATCCAATTCATAATTGGCCGACTGCTTCTTCAAGGCTTCCATCCGTGCCTGGTCTTCTTCGCTAAGACCCTGCAAGGAAGTGAGTTGATCCTGCAACTTTGCAGATTCGACATCGCATGTTTCTTTTTCGCCGTTCAATTCCTGAATACGAGCATTAGCGGCATCGATGACCGTCAGCAGCATGGTTTTTTCACGCTGATAGCCTTCGGTAAGATCCCGATAGGATTCCAATACCACTTCTTTATTTTCATAAAGACCCTGCAGACGGCCAATCTCTTCATCCAGAGCGCGAACCGTTTCACGGTTGGTTTCCATACGAGCGTCCAGTGCATTCTTCTCGCGAGAGGCTTTATCTAATTTTTCCTGAACCTCCAGGTATTCCTTTTCCTTAACGGCCAGTTCCTTTTCGATCTTTTCCAGTTCGATACCCCGTGAAAGCAGACCGCCGTTTTTTGCAGCGCTACCACCGGTCATGGAGCCACCGGCATTAATCACTTGACCATCCAAGGTGACAATGCGGTAACGGTTTTGAATGGATTTAGCCAAAGACAATGCGTGATCAATGTGATCACAAACCAAGGTTCTACCCAAGAGAAAATGGATCGCTAATTTATTGGAAGAATCGGTTTCTACCAATTCATCAGCAATTCCGATAAATCCAGGCTTCCCCTTGAAATTTTCGGTGATGGCCTTTGGATTAAGATTGTTCAAGGGCAGGAAGGTGGCACGACCACCGTTACGACTTTTCAACCAAAGCATGGCCGTTTTAGCGGCATTGCTATCTTTGGTGACGATATTTTGAATCCCGGCACCCAATGCGGTTTCAACCGCTACCAGATACTTTTCTTCGACCTTGATCAATTGAGAAACCGTGCCCACTATGCCCTGCAAGGCACCCCGACGGCTTTGTTCCATTACCGCTTTCACTGCGCCGCCGAAGCCCTCCAGATGTTTTTCCATCTCGGCCAGGATCCGACTTCTTTGATCCAGATTGTTTTTCTCGTTGGCACAACGTTGCTCCGCTTCCAAGGCCTCGTTATAATTACGATTTTTGATCTCCAGCATCTTTTGCAGACCAGCGGCGGCATTGAGTTCGCTTTGTTTTTCTTCTTCCTTTTGGGAAATATTTAAGCGAATTTCCTCCAGTTCGTTTTCCAGAGATTCCGTTTGCTGGTTCTGGTTTTTCAACGAAACATTCAGTTCGTCGATTCGTTGCTGTTGAGATTCAGCAGTAGAATGTGCTGAAATAATATCCATCTGGATACGATTACGGCGGGCACCGATTTCCTGTAAAGAAGCTTGCAGCTCACCGGCTTTTTTACGGTTATCCTCGCCTTTGGCGGTGATGGCTTCAATCTCTGCAAACACAGCGCCGATCTTTTCTTCCACAGAAGCGATTTCGGCGGTTTTGGCTTCGATCAGTTCATTCATCTCCGCAATATTCTTTTCGGTTTCTGCACGACGCGCGCTGACAGAGGACAGTTCCTGCTCCAAGCGAAGAATCACACCCTCTTCAAATTCGGCACGACTTTCCAATACCGCCTTTTGAGAACTGATTCCGCTCATTTGCTCCTCCCAGGAGGATTGCTGCTGACGGATCTGATCCAGTTCGGTATTGATTTTGACATTTTCGTCGAACAGGTGCGTAATCTCGGCCTCGAGATTATCCACTTCTACGGTTAAGCCATCCAACTGCCCTTTGGCAATCGCATGACTTTCCTGAATTTTTTGGGCATTGACCTTAATCTGCGCCAATTCTTCCAACCAAAGAGAAATTTCCAGACTCTTTTTCTCTTCGTACATTGTAAGGTATTTTCGTGCCTTTTCAGCCTGACGCTCCAACCCGGGCAGGCGCTCTTCCAGTTCGCCCACGATATCGTTCAACCGTACTAAATTTTCTTCAGTGGCGACCAATTTGCGCTCCGCTTCGGTTTTGCGATAGCGGAACTTGGAGATACCGGCCACTTCTTCCAGCATGGAACGACGTTCTTCGCTTTTGCCCAAAAGAATCTGATCAATGGTACCCTGACCGATGATAGAATAGCCGTCACGTCCCAAACCGGTATCCATAAACAGTTCGTTAATATCCCGCAGGCGAGCCGGAGATTTATTGATGAAATACTCGCTTTCCCCACTGCGGTAGTAACGACGAGTGATCATTACTTCGTTATAATCCACATTCAGGGCATGGTCACTGTTATCAATAGTCAAGCTGACCTCTGCAAAGCCCTGGGGCTTCCGCTTTGCGGTACCGGAGAAAATGACGTCCTCCATCCTGGTGCTTCGCAGGCTTTTATTCGATTGTTCACCCAATACCCAGCGAATGGCATCAGATACATTACTTTTACCGGAACCGTTGGGCCCTACAATGGCAGTAATACCCCGATCGAATCCGATATTAATTTTATCCGGAAAGGATTTAAATCCCTGGATATCCAAACATTTTAACCGCAAAGTTACACATCCTTTAATAAACTATTCAAAATATTATAGCAGAAAAGAGTGAAAAAATCAACTATTTTTCGAGATATGCCGTCAACAAACGAATGGTGGCTTCCACATCCCGACGGTCCGCCATTTCCACACGGGTATGGACATAACGAATCGGGATACTGAGCCCGCAAACGGCAACACCGCGGCCCAGCCGCTGAACACTGCCGATATCGGTTCCGCCAAAGGCCAGAACGTCACGCTGGGCTGCAATCCCTTTGCGAGCAGCCAGATTTTCCAGATCCTCGGCTATTTCACGATTACAGATTGCAGAAGCATCCCGCATTTTGATTGCAGTCCCCTTCCCCAAAGCTGCAGTAGTGAAATCGGCATCGGGATAATCCCCGCTCAGGGTGACATCCACCGCCAAGGCCACATCCGGCACGATCTCGAACCCGGAAACTTTGGCACCGCGAAGACCCACCTCTTCTTGCACCGTAAACACCACATACAATTCGCAGGTGCAATTCTTTAAACGGCGAAGGGTTTCCATCAGGCAATAGCAACCGATCCGGTCATCCAAAGCGTGGGAAACAATCTTGTTGCCGGTTTCAAAAACCTCAGAGATGAAAGCGGCGGTCATCCCAACTTCGATCCGATCCAATGCTTCGCTGCGGCTTTCGGCACCAATATCTACATAGCAATCCCGGATAGTGAGTTCTTTATCTCCCTTTACCCCGCTGGTGAAAACGCCCTTTACGCCGTTTTCAAACTGAACGGTATGGCCGATGGAAAAACGGGGCGAAACACTTCCTACGGCAGAAACACGGACAAAGCCCTTTTCATCCACATAGGTGGCCACAAGACCGATCTCATCCATATGGGCCATCAGCATTACCTTAGGGCCATCCCCACGCTTCACAGCCACCAGGTTCCCCATAGCATCGTCATAAACCTTGTCGGCCAAGGGAAGAATCCGGGTGCGGATATATTCACGAACAGCGCCCTCGTTGCCGGAAACGCCGTTGATTTCGATCAAATTACGTAATTCTTCAATCATTCGTTATAACCTCCGTCAGCGATCTCTTTTAGGATCTCGCCCAAAAGCGTCGCTGTATTTTCGATATCCGCCAAAGAAGCCACGCTGACAGCAGAGTGGATATAGCGGCACGGGAAGGAAACCGCCAAGATACGGCAACCGGTCAAGGCCGAGCCAACTGCCCCGTTATCGTTCATTCCATCCACTGAGCGGTTGGGCTGTACGGGTATTCCACCTTTTTCTGCCGCCCTGAAGGCCAACCGATAGAGAGCACGATCATAAACCGCAGAATGATCCATAAAGGAAATGGCCGGTCCTTTGCCCAAAAGACAGCCTTGCTCATCGGAATCGGCAAAATCTGCAGAAGCGGCGCCCTGAACCACAAATGCTAACTGGGGTTTTACACTGAAGGCAGCGGTTTT
>JAZOXD010000160.1:0-4346 GCA_045659565.1 Eubacteriales bacterium
CACGTTTTTATAGCCTTGCGCTACCTCGTGGGAGGAAAGGGGAGTGCCGCAACGGGGGCAATAGGGCACGATCTTAAAGCCTTTGTAAAGCAGTTTTTTGTCAAAAATCTGCTTCAAGGCCCACCATTCGGATTCAATAAAGTTGTTGTGATAGGTTACATAGGGATCGTCCATATCGGCCCAAATGCCAACGGTGCGGGAAAAATCTTCCCACATTCCCTTATAGGTCCAAACGCTTTCTTTGCAATGGCCGATAAAGGGTTCCAAACCGTATTCTTCGATCTGTTCCTTGCCGTCCAGACCCAATTTTTTCTCCACTTCCAGTTCAACAGGCAGACCATGGGTATCCCAACCGGCCTTCCGGGGCACCATACAGCCCTTCATGGCCTTGTAGCGGGGCACAAGATCCTTCACTACCCGGGTCAGCACGTGGCCGATGTGGGGCTTGCCGTTAGCAGTAGGGGGACCATCATAAAATACATAGGGAGTCCCTTCCCGGCGGGAATCGATACTTTTTTCAAAGATCTTATTTTCACGCCAGAATTGTTCAACCTTCTTTTCTTCCTCGGTAAAATTCAGATTGGGGGAAACGCTGTTATACATTTCTTCCTCGATCTCCTTTCAAAAAATAAAAAAAGCCCCCATCCCGATCATTCAGGATGAAAGCTCAGCTTCCATTTATAACCACCTAAAATCAGACCATCATCTGCGATCCCGGTAACGCCGGATCAGGGCGGAGAAACCTAATGCCGCCAAAGCGGGTTCAGCCTTCAACTCCGGAGTGATCTTCAGCCTTTGCACCTCCGCCGGGCTTCCACCGCCCCCGGCTCGCTTTGGGAGTCTTTCAAATGCTTACTCTCTCCGTCAAAGTTTTTGTCCCCATTAGTTTAGCATAAGGAGCAGGGAAAAGTCAAGATTATTTTTCAAACTTCTCTTGACAAGGCCACCACACCGTGTTAATATATGAACAGTTATTCATATGAATGGAGGCTCATACAAAATGGCCCATAACCACCAAGCCCTGCTGGCAACCGTCCGGGCAGAACTGCCAGGGGACGAACTGCTTTGCGATCTGGGCGATCTTTTCAAGGTATTTGGGGATACCACCCGTATTAAAATTCTGTATTCTTTATTTGAAAAAGAGCTTTGCGTCTGTGCCATTGCGGAACTTTTGGGGATGACCCAATCGGCGATTTCCCATCAGCTGAAGGTGCTGAAGGATGCAAAATTGGTCAAGTGCCGCAGAAGTGGAAAAACGGTGTTCTATTCCTTGGCGGATGATCACGTTCGGCTGATCATCGACCAGGGCTACAATCATATTACGGAGGAGTAAGTGCTATAAAAAAAGTTATTCGTATTGAAGATCTCTGCTGTGCCCATTGCGCCGGCAAGATTGAAGTTCTGGTTCAAAAGCTGGAAGGGGTTACCTTTGCTTCTTTGAATTTTCTTACCCAAAAAATGACAATTGAAGCAGAAGATGATAGAATGCAGGCCATTTTGGACGAAGTTGTAAAGATCTGTAAAAAGATCGAACCCGATTGTAAGGTGATCTTTTAATGACCAAAAAACAACAAAAAATGCTCCTTCGCATTCTGCTGGCGGTGGTGCTGTTGCTTCCCGCCTTGCTGATCCGCACATCCGGCTGGGTACACTTGCTTTTATACGTATTACCCTATGGAGTCATTGGCTATGACGTGTTGCGCAAGGCGGGCCTGAATACGATCAACGGCCGCCTTTTTGACGAAAACTTCCTGATGGCGCTGGCCACTTTGGGCGCCTTTGCTATCGGCGAATATCCCGAGGGCGTGGCGGTAATGCTCTTTTATCAGATCGGTGAACTTTTTCAAAATCTTGCCGTTGGTAAAAGTCGCCGTTCCATTGCCACTCTGATGGATATCCGCCCGGATAGCGCCCGGGTGCTTCGGGGTGAGGAAGAGGTGGAATGCTTTCCGGAGGAAGTGGCGGTGGATGAGGTGATCATCGTCCGCCCCGGGGAAAAGATCCCCTTGGATGGCGTAATCCGGGAAGGAGTAACGGCTGTGAATACCGCCGCCCTCACCGGCGAAAGCCTGCCTGTGGATAAAAAAATCGGCGATGAGGTCATCAGCGGTTCGGTGAACCTGAGCGGGCTGATCCGGGTCCGGGTGACCAAGCCCTTTGAAGAAAGTACCGTCTCCCGTATTCTGGAACTGGTGGAAAATGCTTCTGCCAAAAAAGCAAAAACCGAACGGTTTATCAGCCGCTTCGCCCGTTGGTATACCCCTTGCGTGGTGATCGGTGCCGCCCTTCTGGCGGTAATCCCGCCTCTGTTTTTGGGGAACTGGGCGGAATGGATCCATCGGGCGCTCATCTTTCTTGTGGTATCCTGTCCCTGTGCATTGGTGATCTCGGTGCCCTTATCTTTCTTTGGCGGCATCGGCGGCGCCTCCCGCAAGGGAATCCTGATCAAGGGCGCCAATTATATGGAAACGCTTTCTAAGGTACAAACCGTGATCTTTGATAAAACCGGCACCCTCACCTGCGGGACCTTTGCTGTAACAGAGTGTTGCCCTCACAAGATGAGTACCGAAGAATTTTTGGAATGGGTCGCTTTGGCGGAATGTTACTCCAATCATCCCATCGCCGAATCGATCTTACAAGCTTATGGAAAAGAACCGGATCGCTCTTTCGTCACTAAAACAGAAGAATTTCCCGGTCGGGGAATCCAAGCCATCGTCAAGGGGAAAACCCTCTGCGCGGGGAATGCGCTGCTAATGAAGGAACTGGGGATTTCTGCAGATGAACTCCCAATCCCCGGAACAGCCGTACATCTTTCCTTGGAGGGAGAATATGCGGGCTACCTGGTGATTACCGATCAGGTGAAGAAAACGGCTTCCAAAGCCATTTCAGAACTAAAAAAAGCCGGTGTTACCAAAACGGTAATGCTCACCGGCGACCGTCAATCGGTGGCCAATGCGGTGAGCAAGCAATTGGGCATTGATGAGGTCCATTCCGGCCTGTTACCGGATCAAAAGGTGACTAAGGCCGAAGAACTCCTGCAAGGGGATGGCAAGGTGGCCTATGTGGGCGATGGCATTAACGATGCCCCGGTGTTAAGCCGGGCAGATGTGGGGATTGCCATGGGTGCCTTGGGCAGCGATGCAGCCATCGAGGCCGCCGATCTGGTGTTGATGGACGATGATCCCCGCAAGATTGCTGAAGCCATCCGCCTTTCCCGCCGCACCATGGCCATCGTATGGCAGAATATTATCTTTGCTCTGGGTGTTAAGGGTATTGTGCTGTTGTTGGGTGCTTTGGGTCTGGCGGGGATGTGGATCGCCGTCTTTGCCGATGTGGGCGTAATGATCCTGGCGATTCTGAATGCGATGCGCGCTTTAAGATAAAGAATGAACTGTAAATTTTTTGCGCCCTTTCTTGACATATTTTGCATCCTGCATTATGATTGGGTAGAGGTGAATTCCATTGAAAACAAAATTAGAAAACTTTTGGTATTATTATAAATGGTATGTGATCGGCGGTGTTATCGGTCTGGTGGTCCTGTTGGTGGGGATCCACAGTTGTAATCTGAAGCCCAAGACGGATTTTAACCTGCTCTTTGCCCGGGATACTTCCCATAATCCCCTGCAGGTGCAGGCCCTGGAGGAGTGGCTTTCTCCCCAGGTGCCGGATCTGGATGAAAACGGCACCCCTACCGCCCGGGTGCTTACCAGCGCCAATAATGATCAGTTCAACGGCTATGATCCCAGCGCTATGCTGGTGCAGGTGAATTCCGGCCAAGCGGTTCTGTATCTGGTCAGCGAAGCGGTTTATAAGACCCTTCACGAAAACGAGGTTCTTCAGCCTCTGGATTTCCTGGACAAGAGCCCCTATGTGGAAGGGGACCGGTTCAATGCCACTTCCTCCGGCCTTTTGAAAACAATTGATGGCTGGACCGAAGAAACCACCTTTTACCTCTGCCTCCGAAAGGTACAAGGTACCACCCTGGAAGGGAAGGAACATTACCTCCGTCAGGAAGAAATTGCAAAAGAATTACTTAAAAAATGGGCAGAATAATTCCGCCCATTTTTTTGAAAGGATCAAACGATGGATTGGCAAAAGATTTTATCGGTATTGGATCAATATTTTGATGAAGACCGTTGCCTGGAACGGGTTGCAACCATCTGGAGTACCGACCGCTGGAACGATTTTGAACGGTATAAAGAAACGGCAGAATACTGCGCCCGCTCTATGGAACAAGCCCATCTGGAAGAAATTGAAAAACTCCCTCTGAAGGCCGATGGAAAAACCCTTTACGGAGATAAGTCGGAGGCCAAGCGGTTCTGTATCTGGTCAGCGAAGCGGTTTAT
>JAZOXD010000161.1:0-2905 GCA_045659565.1 Eubacteriales bacterium
AGAAAAAATGATGAAGGCCGTTTATGCCAACGGCTTCGCGGTGGATGAGGCCCGGCTCTTTCTGAATACCCACCCCTCCGATCCGGAGGCGATGGCCTATTACGAAAAGAAACGGATTCTTTATCAGAATGCGTTGGATCGCTATCAAGAAGAATTCGGCCCTATCCGCCCGGAGGACGGAATACAAAACGGCCGCTGGGCCTGGGCAGAAACTCCCTGGCCCTGGGAAGGAGGAATGTAAGGTATGTGGACTTATCAAAAACGGCTTCAATACCCCGTGAATATCAAAAAGCCCGATGCTAAGCTGGCAAAGGTTATTATGACCCAGTTTGGTGGCCCGGATGGAGAACTCGGTGCTTCTCAGCGCTATCTTTCCCAACGCTATGCCATGCCTTATAGCGAGGTTGCGGCCACCTTAACGGACATTGGTACGGAAGAATTGGCCCATATGGAAATTGTTTCCACCATGGTGCGGCAGTTACTGCGGGGTCTTTCCGCCGACGAGATCGAAAAGCAGGGCTTTGCGGATTATTATGTGGATCATACCGCCGGCGTCTGGCCCCAGGCGGCCAGCGGGCAGGCATGGAGCGCTCTCACCTTCCAATCCAAGGGAGATCCCATCACCGATCTGACCGAGGATATGGGGGCGGAGCAAAAGGCCCGCACCACCTATGATAACCTGTTACGGCTGATCCGTGACCCCGACGTGCGGGATCCCATCAAGTTCCTGCGTGAGCGGGAGATCGTACACTTCCAGCGCTTCGGAGAAGCCCTGGGCCAGGTGAAACGGCATTTAGACAGCAAAAACTACTACCGCATCAACCCCGCCTTTGATCCGAAATAAGCGGGTGGTGAACCCCTTCTTTACGCAAAAAGCAGATGAGCATTCCACTCGTCTGCTTTTTCTCGTTTTAAAGCCCCTGCCGCACGGAAGGGGATATTCGTTATTTTCTTGACGGAGTAGTGAAAATACAGTATAATTATGATATATAACAAGCGTTTTAAAGGAGGCTCCCTCTATGAGCGAAAGACCTGATAAAAAGCAAGTTAAGGAACTTATAAAAAGAGCAAAATCTATTGACGTGGGGCTTAAAACCGCCATAGATTCACAAAAAAACGAGATCGCCGCCGTGCGCCGTGCGGCGGACGCATTTTATAACGAAAAGTTTAAGGCCGAACTTGAAAGCATGGATGTGGAAATGCTTTCCCAAGGAAAGCAGGGTGTTCGTGTTTCCTACCTGAAAAATGCAGGGATAAACAACATTTATCAGCTTTCAAATATGTCAGAATCGCGCATTGAAGCGCTTGAAGGTATTGGTGCCCAGGGTGCTAAAAAAATATATGAATTGGCAGACAGCATTGTTGAAAATACCCGCAAAAAAATGTCGGTGCGTATAAATGTTGATACCCCTTCCGTGGCAGACGATGCCTTGATACGTGCGCTGTATGTTCTTGTTGTCCACGATCATCTGCGCACAGATATCACACGGATCTATGACGAAAATCATAAACCTCTTACAAAAGAAATGGCAATTGCCCAAAAGGCGGCGGGCGGTGTTTCGTGGTTTTTTGCATCAAAATCCGAGCGTGAGCAGGCAACACTTGCCGTGCAATCCTTATCAGAGCGCCTTTCAAGAGAGTTTGGAACCCAAACCTATTCGGATGATTACAATGCCGTTTTAAAAGCGGATATAACCGAGTGCCGCGCACATTTTCGCGAAAATTCATCGGATTATTATGCAACGCTGGAAAAATACTGTAAGCACCTTGATACCTCACAGCCGCAAAAGGCGGGTCTTCCCGATGAGCTTGTAAAAGAAATCGAGGCGGTTGAAGTAGATCTTTCGGGGCTTCACGCAACCCTTCGTAGCTATCAGTTATTTGGGGTAAAGTATGCAATACACCAAAAACGCACACTCCTTGGGGATGAAATGGGTCTTGGCAAAACGATTCAGGCAATCTCTGCAATCATTGCCCAAAAGGCGGCGGGCAAACATCATTTTATGGTGGTATGCCCCGCATCGGTTCTTATAAACTGGTGCAGAGAGATAGCCAAGTTTTCCGACCTTGAGGTAACAAAGATACACGGTGCCGACGAAACGGCGCTCAGACACTGGCGGGAAAACGGTGACGTTGCGGTCACCACTTACGAATCGATAAGCAGATTTGAACTGCCTGAAAAATTCACCTTTGACTATCTTGTGGTGGATGAGGCGCACTACGTTAAAAACCCCGATGCCCAGCGTACCGTCGCCATGAAAAAACTCCTTGACAAAACCGAAGGCGTGCTGTATATGTCGGGCACTCCTCTGGTAAACCGCGTTGATGAAATGTGCTTTCTGATAGAGTGTTTGCAACCGCAGATTGCATCACGGCTGGAACAGGTCAAGAATATCTCAACGGCCGAGCAGTTCAGGCAAGAATTGTCGCCTGTGTACCTGCGCCGTGTGCGTGAGGACGTGTTAAAGGAACTTCCCGAACTTGTTGAAAAAGAGCAGTGGTGCGAACTTGGCAGCGCAGAAAACGCAATTTACCGCGAAGCCGTGGCATCGGGCAACCTTATGGCGATACGCCAGGTGTCGTGGCAGGTGAGTGACATCAATCAATCGTCAAAGGCTATGCGCCTTGTTGAAATTTGCGAATCCGCAAAAGAACAAGGGCGAAAAGTAATCGTATTTTCCTTTTTCAGAAACACCCTTGATAAAGTGTGTGCTCTCGTTGAGGACCGTGCTTCCGAAGTGATCTCGGGGGACATAAGCCCCGCCAAAAGACAAGAGATCGTGGATAAATTCAATGCCGCCGAGGCGGGCGCCGTTTTGGTCAGCCAGGTGCAGGCGGGCGGGACAGGTCTTAATATACAAGCCGCAAGGGTGGGTGTGTTTTGCGGACCGCAGCTTACCCCCGC
>JAZOXD010000162.1:0-4388 GCA_045659565.1 Eubacteriales bacterium
ATAAAAATACCCCCGATAATGATATTATCATTTTATCGGGGGTTCAAAATAAAGTCAAGCATTATCAGAACACACTTTCAAGAAACAATCCCGTAGATCGTTTTAGCTCCTTTATCTCGGTTTCAAGCACGCTTATTTCCGCCATAAAAACGGTTTTATCACCGTCGTTAAAATCCTTTAATCTATAAACAGAGCGCTCAATATCATCCACTATGCTCTTGTTGGCAAAGAAAACCAACATCTTTTCCTTGCTTTCAAAAAGATCTATCAATTCGTTTATATATGCGGCGCTTTCGGCTGTGTTTTCAGTGCTTCGTTCACGTTTGATATTTTCAATTAGCCTATATGTCTCATTTTCAAAAGAATCTGTAATAATTTTATCGGCCCAACACACGCCCAAAATGAGGAACAAAATAATAATAGCAGCTATTACACGTTTCAATTTTTTTGCTCCTTTTCAACAAATACGTTATTTCCTGCCTTATCCAGCACAACAAGCAAATAATCATCCGTGGTCTTCCCCTTATCCTGTAATATCTTATCAAGATATCCTCTGCCTAAATCCAATTGATTAAGAGCCTCTTTCATCACCACACCATCACAAACAACAGCTGCCGGCAGCCCCTCGTATTCTGTTTTGGCATTCACGTCGTCGGCTGTGGCAGGCCGATACTGAGGCTTTAGCAGCACACTGATATTTCCACTTGTTTCAAGTATGGCCCAAGAAACTTGATCTATATTAAACACCTGCTGCTGCCTGAGCATTTCCAGCAGATCTGTGATTGTGATCCTTAATTTTTTAAGCAGTTTCTGATCTATCACACCGTCCTTTATCACGGCGGCAGATTTTCCGTTTATCACACCACGCAAAGCGTTGCTTTTCATAGAAATATAGGAAATAAATATTTCAATCACAACAAGCAGCAATATTGCAACAACACCACTCAATATCGGCTGTTCACGATCTTCTATGGGCATAGAGGCCAGCTGTGATATAAATATTGTTGTCACAAGTTCATTAGGCTGCATATCTCCTATCTGCCGCTTGCCCATAATTCTGAGCGCAACCACAACCAACAAGTATAAAATCGCTGTTCTAAACACAGTCACTATCAAATATTATCACCCGTTTATATTTTGTTTAGAAAAACGAACTTTATACTGAAAAACATTTTATAGACTTTTCGACACGAAGTGATATAATGTAATAAATTATAAATTTCATAGCAAAGGTCTTGATGATATGTCTTTTTGGCAGGATGTTTTAAGGTTTTTAGATTACAAAACAGAAATGCCTGCACTCTATGGTTGGGCACATCTTTTGTGGGTGCTATGCATTATAGGCTCAACCGTTGCACTATGCTTCTGGCAAAAGAAATCGCCCAAGAGCAGGCAAGTAAATGTGATTTTTGCAATCTCGCTTGCAGTCTTCCTGCTGGAAATTTATAAGCAGATAAATTATAGTTTTTCCTATGAAAACGGTATTTCTTTTAATTACAGCTGGTATGCCTTCCCCTTCCAATTCTGTTCCACACCGATGTACGTAGGTCTTCTGGCATCTGTAATTCGCAAAGGCAGGGTTCACGATGCTCTTTGCTCCTATCTTGCCACCTTTGCTTTCTTTGCAGGCTTATGTGTGATGTTTTATCCGGGAGATGTATTTTCTCACACGTTGGGTATCACTTTGCAGACTATGGTCTGCCACGGCACGATGATTGTTCTGGCGATCTACCTGCTCTATTCGGGCTATGTGGAACTCTCCTACAAGACCGTGCTTAAAGGTGCCGCCGTTTTTGCATCCTGCATGGCCATTGCCACTGTGATGAACGAAATCGCTTATATAAGCAGGCTTTTGGAAGAGCACACATTTAATATGTTCTTCATAAGCCCCCATTGCGAGCCCAGCCTTCCCGTTTATTCCATCGTGCAGCACAACGTGGCATATCCTTGGTGCCTTATCTTCTATATCGGCGCCTTCACCCTGGCTTCTTATGTGATTATTCTGGCGTGCAAGCATATAAAATTTATTGCAACAAAGAAAAAAATAAAAGCATAAAAAAAGAGAGCTCTTCGGAGCTCTCTAATTTTTATTTGATTAATTTTCCCAGCAACTTAAATCCAATACTCTCGCCCTTCACTCTGGCAACAGAATAAGAACATGCAAGCACAAATATATAAGAGATTATAAGTATTGGAGCCAAGGAAAATATGCTGCTTATATCTATAAGCTTTTCAATAAATCTTGAAATAGCTGTTGCAAAATCCGGAGTCTGCAACATCGTGTTGGAGAAAACCCAGATCATAATCAGCAACGGATAAATCGACGCAACAAACGGATCAAAGCGCCATTTAAGCAGGCTGAATCTGGATGCCGCCGCGATTACACACGGGGCAACAATAAAAAACACTATCAAAAAAGTGAGCAAGCCATAGCCAAAGGTGTGTGCATTTAGAGGATAAAAAGAAATTATCACGTTTGCAAGACAAACAAGCAGCAAGGCAACAAGAAAAACCGCAGGATAATAAAGGAATGTAAATAACTTCTGCATTTTCTTCATTTTTTTCTCTCCTCATCATTTATTATAATAAAATTATAACATTTAATATAAAAGAAAACAACAAAAAAACACATCCGGTAAAACGGATGTGTTTTTAGATGCGGAAGAACGACCAAAAGGTGCGTGATTGTATCAGTTTGGCAACGTGCTCCATCAAATATATTAACTTTTACTAATTTGTTATAATCAAAGTCACATTTATTTAGGAACGCTCTTGCCATAAGCGTGGCTCCTATTTGATTGGGATGTATTCTGTCCCAAGCGATATAGGATGAATGGCGAATTTTACAGTAATCCTCGTACATTCTTTGAAAATCAACATAAATGCAGTTGTGCTTTTCAGCAAGCCTACGGCAGATATGGACATATTCATCCATTCTTTTACGCATCATATCTTCCGTATTCGGTTCCATTATGTAGGGAGAAAGAATAAAAATGCCCTTAACGTGATCTTTCACTTTCCGAATCATTGCTTCCATATTGCTTTCATATTCATCAGGCAATACGTGAGAATCTACGATGGCGGGCGAATCGAATTGACGCCAAACATCGTTGATTCCTATGCAGATAGAGACCCAATTGGGTTTCAAATCAACAACATCACGGTCAAATCTTTGCAAAAGATCACGGCTGGTATTACCCGATATTCCCGAATTGGTAACACGAATCTTGATCTCTGGGTAATAAACCGCCAACATATTTTCAATGACCCTGACGTAGCTTCTTCCGACGTTTTCAAAAAGTCCTTCACCCACGGGGTTAGTGCTGCCCATATCAGTGACAGAGTCACCTGCAAAAACAATTCTGTCCATATTTTCAAAAATCATTTTCAATACCACCTTTGTTTTGATTTTATGTGCAACTTAATTATACCACATATTTTTTGACAAACTTTTACATTCGTTATCCCCACGAATGGTTACAAATATACTCCTTTATTATATCGTAAATATCTGTATATGTAAATAAGAAACACGCGCTATTTTTTCAGTGCTTCGTCAACCTTCCATCTTTTTTGGTATAAGTCTCTCACGACGTAATGTTTTTGCTGTTTTGAGATATAAAAATAGAGCCGGAGCAACATTTCCAGCCACTCCGACTCTGATTTTCATTTAGTTTTCCTTGATTTAGCGCTATTTTGCCCGAAAATGTGCCAAAAATATGAAAAGAACGAACTTTTATTCGATAGACAAAAGTTCGTTCTTTTTTGGTGCCGGTGGCGGGGGTCGAACCCGCACGGTATCGCTACCACTGGATTTTGAGTCCAGCACGTCTGCCAATTCCATCACACCGGCATCTCACTTTGCGAATTATACAACAAACCAAGCTGAAAATCAAGAGAAAATTTTAACTTTATATCTATTGTTGCACATTGATGAAAAATATTATATAATCAAATAAAATATCAAGGGAGGAATAAAGATGAAAAGGGTATTGTCTCTTATGTTGTCGGTTGTTTTAATGCTTGGAATTGCCGGTTGCAACCGCCGAGAGGATATCACCGATATCACTTTTTATATTCCTACCCTGCCCTCCACTATTGATCCGCAGATTGCATCCACCACCGAAGAAATCATGATTGTTCGCAACGTTTTTGAAGGGCTCACTCGCATCGGAGTTAACGGCGAAGTAATGCTTGCCGCCGCTAAGAGCTACACCGTATCCGAAGACGGACTGACCTACACATTTAACCTTTATAAGAATAAAGATTGGTCTGATTCAACTCCGCTCACAGCCGATGATTTTGTTTTCGGCCTGCGCAGAACAGCAGATCCTGCCACGATGTCGCCCGGGGCAACTAAAATAAGAACTATCGCAGGTGCAGATGCT
>JAZOXD010000163.1:0-7687 GCA_045659565.1 Eubacteriales bacterium
GGGTAAGGTTCTGGAAGTTAGCCCCAAGGAAGGCAAGGTTATCGTTGAGAAAGCTAACATGGTTGTTAAGCACCTGAAGCCCCGTCGTCAGGGCGAGACCGGTGGCCGTGTAGAAGCTGAAGGCGCAATCTACGCTTCCAAGGTTCAGGTAGTTTGCCCCAAGTGCAAAACTGCCGGCCGGATGGGCCACACCTTCGTTATGGAAGGCGATAAGAAAGTTGCAAAGCGCGTTTGCAAGAATAAAGATTGTAACGAAATTTTCTAAGGAGGAGTATTTAAATGTCTAGAATGTCTGAACTGTACAGCAAAGAGATTGCTCCCGCCCTGATGAAGAAATTCGAATACAAGAGCGTGATGCAGATCCCCAAGCTGGATAAAATCATCATCAATGTTGGCTGCGGCGATGCCAAAGACAACAGCAAGGTGATCGACAATGTATGTGCTGAATTGGCACTGATCACCGGTCAGAAGGCCGTTCCCACCAAAGCTCGTAAGTCCGTTGCGAACTTTAAGCTGCGTGAAGGCATGGCCATCGGCGCAAAGGTAACCCTGCGCGGCGAGAAAATGTATGAATTCATGGATCGGCTCTTTAACGTAGCCCTGCCCCGTGTACGCGACTTCCGCGGCATCAACGGCAACGGCTTCGATGGCCGTGGCAACTATGCCTTCGGTATCAAAGAGCAGCTGATTTTCCCTGAAATCGAATACGATAAGGGCGAAAAGATCCGTGGTATGGACATCTGCTTCGTTACCACCGCTAAGACCGATGAAGAAGCAAAAGAGATGCTGACCCTGTTCGGCGCTCCTTTTGAGAAGTAATTAGGGGGAATTTAAAATGGCTAAAAAATCTATGATCTTAAAGCAGCAAAAGACCCAGAAATTCTCCACAAGAGAATATAACCGTTGCAAAATCTGCGGTAGACCCCACGCTTATCTGCGTAACTACGGTATCTGCAGAATTTGCTTCCGTGAACTGGCTTACAAGGGCCAGATTCCCGGCGTTAAGAAAGCAAGCTGGTAAGGAGGAGTAAAGAATGCAGATTACTGATCCCATCGCAGATTTGCTCACCAGAATCCGGAACGCAAACTCTGCTAAACATGAAACTGTTGAGATTCCTGCTTCGAACATGAAGAAGGCTATTTGCCAGATTCTGCTCGATGAAGGCTATATCAAAGATATGAAGGTTGAAGAAAACGGCCATCAGGGCAATATTGTGATCACCCTGAAGTACGGCGAGAACAAGGCTCGGATCATCCAGGGCCTGAAGCGGATCTCCAAGCCCGGCTTGCGGATCTATGCCGGCGTTGAGGATATGCCTCGCGTAATGAAAGGCCTTGGCATTGCGATCGTGTCCACCTCTAAGGGTGTTATGACCGATAAGCTGGCCAGAAAGAACGGCGTAGGCGGCGAAGTGCTGGCCTTCGTTTGGTAAGATAGGAGGAATTCTGATGTCGAGAATTGGTAGAAAACCGATCACTATACCCGAAGGTGTAAATGTTGAAATCGGCAGTGACAATACCATCACTGTCAAGGGCCCCAAGGGCACTCTGACCAAGACCATGCATCCCGACATGGCAATCGCCATCGAAAACAATGAAATCTTGGTTACCCGCCCCGATGATGAAAAGGAACATCGCTCCTTGCATGGTCTCACCAGAACCCTGATCTCTAACATGGTTGAAGGTGTTACCAAGGGCTATTCCAAGGAACTTGAGATCCGTGGTGTTGGTTACAGAGCTCAGCTGCAGGGCAAGACCCTGAACATGAACCTGGGTTATTCCCATCCGGTTATCATGGAGCCCCTGGATGGTATCACCATCGAGGTTCCCGCCCCCAATAAGGTTGTGATCTCTGGTATTGATAAGCAGCTGGTAGGCCACTTTGCTGCCAACGTTCGTTTCAAGAGACCCCCCGAGCCCTACAAGGGTGCCGGTGTGCGGTATGTGGACGAAGTGGTTAAGCACAAAGAAGGTAAAGCCGGTAAAGGCGCTAAATAATAGAGGGAGGATACGATTATGGTTAAGAAACCTGACAGCAATGCTGCAAGAATTAAAAGACATAAACGGGTACGCTCCAAAATCTCCGGTACTCCCGAGCGCCCCCGCCTGTGCGTATTCCGTTCTGCAAAGAACATCTACGCTCAGATCATTGATGACGTAAACGGCAAGACCCTGGTCAGCGCAAGCTCTCTGGAAAAGGACTTCACCGAATATGGCGGCAACAAGGATGCTGCTAAGAAGGTTGGTCTTCTGGTGGCTGAACGCGCACTGGCCAACAAAATCGAAGCAGTTGTTTTCGATAGAGGCGGTTTTGTTTACCACGGCCGTGTTGAAGCACTGGCTGAAGGCGCCCGTGAAGGCGGACTGAAATTCTAATTGGAGGAGAAGAATAATGGCTAATTATAATGCAAATGAAGAACTCCAAGAGAGAGTCGTGTCCCTGAACCGCGTTTCCAAGACCGTAAAGGGCGGCCGTATCATGAAGTTCTCTGCTCTGATCGTTGTTGGCGATGGCAAAGGCCACGTTGGCGCCGGTATGGGCAAGGCTGCTGAAGTACCCGAAGCAATCCGCAAGGGTATTGAAGATGCTAAGAAAAATATGGTAACCATCAGCATGAAGGACACCACCATCCCCCACGAGGTAGTTGGTAAGTTCGGCGCTTCCATGGTTATTATGAAACCTGCTGCTCCCGGTACCGGTGTTATCGCCGGCGGCGCTGTTCGTGCCGTACTGGAAATGGCCGGTATCAAGGATATCAGAACTAAGGCCCTGCGTTCCAGAAACCAGAGAAACGTTGTTAACGCTACTCTGGCCGGCCTGACTTCCTGCTGCGACGCTGCTACCGTTGCTGCAAAGCGCGGCAAGACCGTCGAAGAGATCTTGGGTTAAGGAGGAACTGAATAATGGCTAAAGTTTCTAAAGTTAAAATCACCTTGGTGAAGAGCCTGATCGGCTGTAAGGATGATCAGATCGCTACTGCCCACGCTCTGGGTCTGAAGAAGATCAACGATTCCACCGTTCAGCCCGAAAATGCTTGCACCGCAGGTAAAATCAAGAAAATCGTTCACCTGATCAAGGTTGAAAATGTGAAATAAGGAGGAGGAAACAGTATGAAATTACACGAACTTGCTCCTGTAAGCGGATCCACCACCGTTGCTAAGAGAAAGGGCCGCGGCCCTGCCAGCGGTAACGGAAAGACCGGCGGCCACGGCCATAAGGGTCAGAAGGCCCGTTCCGGCGGCAGCATCCGCCTCGGCTTTGAAGGCGGCCAGATGCCTTTGCAAAGACGTTTGCCCAAGCGTGGTTTCAACAATATCTTTGCTAAGAAGTATGTGGTTATCAATCTGGATAACCTGAACGCTTTCAATGCAGGCGATGTTGTTGACATCAATGCTGTAATTGAAGCCGGCTATGCCAAGAAGGCTCTGGACGGCTTAAAGGTAATCGGCACCGGTTCCGTTGACAAGGCACTCACTGTTAAGGCAGTTAAGGTAACTGCCGGCGCTAAGGAGAAAATTGAAGCTGTCGGCGGAAAGGTTGAGGTGATGTAATATGTTCAGCGTCTTCGTTAATGCCTGGAAGATCCAGGATTTGAGAAAGAAGATCCTGTTCACCGCGCTGATCCTGCTGGTATTCCGTCTGGGTTGTAACATTACCGTTCCTTTCCTGGATGCCGGCGCAATGGAAGAACTCTTCGCAGGTTATGCTTCCACCAACAATATCTTTTCTTATCTGAACATTATGTCCGGTGGCGCTATGGAAAATGCCACCATCTTCTCCCTGTCTATCTCTCCCTACATCAATGCATCCATTATTATGCAGTTGCTGATGGTTGCCATCCCCGCTTTGGAGCGGCTGATGAAGGATGACGGCGAGCGTGGCAGAAAGATCATGGAAAAATGGACCCGTTACCTCTCCATCGCCCTGTCTTTGTTGCTGGGCTTTGGTTACTACACCATCCTGAAGAATACCGCTGATGTGGTTTCTGCGGATGCTGGGGTATTCGGCGCACTGGTTATCGTGTTCACCTTTGCTGCTGGTGCAGCCATCATTATGTGGCTGGGCGAGCAGATCAACGCCCACGGCATTGGCAACGGCATTTCTATCCTGCTGTTTGCCGGTATCGTTTCCGGTCTGCCCGGTATGGGTAACATCTTTGTTGCCAATATCAAGGCCGGCGCTGTAAATGCCGTTTTGGCAATTGCTTTCCTGTTGGGTATCATCGCTATGATCGGTTTCGTTGTATTCGTAACCAATGGCGAACGCCGGATTCCGGTTCAGTATGCCAAGCAGGTAAAGGGCCGCAAAATGTATGGCGGTCAAAACACCAATATTCCGCTCAAGGTCAATATGGTTGGCGTTATGCCTATCATCTTTGCCCAATCCTTTGTGATGCTGCCTCCCACCATCGCCAACTTCTTCCCCAAACTGCAAAAGGGTTGGTTTGGCGCTGTTGTGAACGCTATCAACGTTGGCGGCTGGCTGTATATGGTTGTGATGTTCCTGCTGATCGTATTCTTCAGCTATTTCTACACTGTAATCACCTTCAACCCTGTTGTAGTGGCTAACAACCTGAAGAAGAACGGCGGCTTTATCATGGGCATTCGTCCCGGTAAGTCCACTGCAGACTTCATTTCCAAGAGCCTGAACCGTGTTACTTTGATCGGTGCGATTTTCCTGGGCCTGGTTTCTGCCATCCCCAATATCATCGCAATGATCAATAAGAACTTGGCTTCCGTCGCTATCGGCGGTACCACCTTGCTGATCGTAGTAGGTGTTGCTATTGAAACCGTTAAGACTTTGGAATCCCAGATGCTGATGCGTCACTATAAGGGCTTCCTCGAATAAGGTTAGGTGCGTATCATGAAGTTGATTCTTTTAGGAGCGCCCGGTGCCGGAAAAGGCACCCAGGCCGAAAATATCTCAAGTCATTATCAAGTTCCCACCATCTCCACCGGTAATATGATCCGGGCCGCGATCCATAACGGAACCGAGCTGGGTCTGCAGGCCAAAAGCCTGATCGACGCCGGTAAGCTGGTACCTGATGAAACCGTAATCGGGATGATTCAGGAGCGGCTGGCAGAGGATGATTGCAAAAACGGCTTCATCCTGGATGGCTTCCCCCGCACCATTCCCCAGGCAGAAGCTCTGGAGCGGATGGGTGTTGAGATCGATATGGCTCTCTCTATCGAGGTTGCTGATGAAAAGATCGTTCAAAGAATGGGTGGCCGTCGGGTATGCCCCGCTTGCGGTATGACTTATCATATTGATTTTAAGCCCTCTAAAGATAACAAGCACTGTGATGAATGTAACACCGAGCTGATCATCCGTCAGGACGATAAGCCCGAAACGGTTCTGGATCGGTTGCACACTTATCACGAGACCACCGAGCCTCTGAAGGCTTTCTATGCTGAAAGAAGCAAGTTGGTAACGGTTGAAGGTCAGGAAGAACTGGCCGAGACCACCAAGTTAACTCTGAACGCTATCGAGGCATTTTTAAAATGATGATTTTAAAATCTGATAGCGAGATTCGCCTGATGCGCAAGGCCGGCGCTATAGCCGGCGGCGCGCTGAAGGCTGCAGGCGAAGCCATCCAACCGGGTATGACCACCAAAGAGTTGGATAAAATCGTGGAAAGCTATATCCGCTCCCACGGTGCCCGCCCTTCCTTTAAAGGATACGGCGGGTTCCCCGGCAGCGCTTGCATCTCTATTAATGAAGTTGTGATCCATGGCATCCCCTCTGATCAAATCGTCATCAAGGATGGCGATATTGTGAGTGTGGATGTGGGCGCCTATATCGGCGGTTTCCACGGCGACACGGCCAATACCTTTATGGTGGGCAATGTTTCCGAAGAGGCCCGCCGGTTGGTAGAAGCCACCCGGGAAAGCCTGCACCAAGTGCATGCGCTGCTGAAAAGCGGCGTGCGGCTGGGCGATATCGGGAACTGCGTGGATAGCTATGTTGCCCAATTCGGGTACAGCACTGTAAAGGAATTTGTGGGCCACGGCATCGGCCGGGCACTGCACGAAGATCCTAATGTACCGAACTTCGGCCGGGCCGGCCATGGAATGCGCCTGATGAAGGGCGCCACCGTTGCGATCGAGCCCATGATCAACCAGGGCACCGATGAGGTGTGGGTGGATCAGAAGGACGGCTGGACAGTGCGGACCGCAGACGGTCTGCTCAGCGCCCATTACGAGCACACCTTCTTTATTGATGAAAACGAGGGCCATATCCTGACTCTCGCCGATTAAGAGTTAAAAAAGATTTGTTATTTGAACGGAAAACCCGTTAATTTAATAGGAGGACCTATGTCAAAGGAAGATATGATTGAAGTGGAGGGCGTCGTTGTTGAAGCAATGCCCAACGCAAATTTCATGGTAGAGCTGGAACAGGGGCATAAGATTCATGCCCACATTTCCGGGAAGCTGCGGATGAATTATATTAAGATCCTGCCCGGCGATAAGGTAACTGTGGAGATGTCTCCCTACGACCTTACCAAAGGCAGAATTATCTGGAGAGCCAAATAAGGCTCCACGAATGGAGGTAATTTCAATGAAGGTAAGACCTTCCGTTAATCCCATTTGCGAAAAATGCAAAATTATCAGAAGACATGGCAAGGTGATGGTGATCTGCCAGAACCCGAAGCACAAGCAAAAGCAGGGCTAATGGCCTTTGCCGCTTGATTAAAATGGAGGTGTAAAACCAAATGGCAAGAATTGCTGGTATCGATTTACCCAAGGAAAAGCGCGTAGAGATCGGCTTGACCTATATCTACGGCATCGGCCGTAAAAGCTCCAACGACATTCTGGCAGCTGCCGGTGTAAATCCCGACACTCGTGTTAAGGATCTCACCGAGGACGAAGTAGCTGCGATCCGCGCCGCAATGGATGGCTACATTGTGGAAGGCGATCTGCGTCGGAATGTTGCTTTGGACATTAAGCGTCTGATTGAAATCGGATGCTACAGAGGCACTAGACATAGAAAAGGTTTACCTGTACGGGGCCAAAGAAGTAAGACCAACGCCCGCACCAGAAAGGGCCCCAGAAAAACCATGGCAAATAAGAAAAAGTAAGGAGTGAGTGAAGAATGGCTGCTAAGAATGTTAAGAAAACCGTCGGCAAGCGCCGTGTGAAGAAGAATATCGAACGTGGAGCCGCTCACATTCGCTCCACCTTCAATAACACCCTGGTTACTATTTCCGATGTAAACGGAAACGCCCTGTCTTGGGCAAGTGCCGGTGGTATGGGCTTCAAGGGCTCCAGAAAGAGCACTCCCTTTGCTGCTCAGATGGCTGCTGAAACTGCTGCCAAGGCTGCAATGGAACATGGTTTGAAGACCGTTGAAGTATACGTGAAGGGCCCCGGCGCAGGCCGTGAGGCTGCTATCCGCGCTCTGCAGACTGCAGGCCTGGAGATCACCCTGAACAAGGATGTAACTCCCATCCCCCATAACGGTTGCAGACCCCCGAAGAGAAGAAGAGTATAAGGAGGATAACGAGATGGCTAGATATACTGGCGCAGTTTGCCGTCAATGCCGCAGAGAAGGCGAAAAGCTCTTCCTGAAGGGCGAACGTTGCTATTCCGATAAGTGCGCAATTTCACGTCGCGCTTATGCTCCCGGTCAGCATGGCCAGGGCAGAAAGAAAGTTTCTGAGTATGGTATGCAGCTCAGAGAAAAACA
>JAZOXD010000164.1:0-5725 GCA_045659565.1 Eubacteriales bacterium
GGCTTGATGGGTTGCAGGGTTTCAGCAGATTTTACGATAGCCTGACAAACGGCCACGGTTTTGGCCCCTTCCTGGGCGGTGGTGGAAACGGGCAGATCCTTCATCACGATATCGCAGAATTCGTTGAATTCGCCCACGGTATTATGATTATTGATCTTGATGGGCACCTGCAGGGGGGTGTTGATGCCTTTTACCTTTTTGCTGCCCAAAACACCTTCGGGCATATCATTTTGGAACACCAGCATATGGTTGCTGGTATTATCGGTGATGATGGTGCCCTTGGTACCGTAAAGAACGGTACGCATGGTATAATTCCGCTTGCAGCTGATGGAAACGAACACCTTACCGATCACGTTATTGGGGAACTGCATAATGGCAACGGTGGTATCATCATATTCCAAATGAGGGAAGCCCTTACGATTAGAATAGGCGGTAACCAATTGAGGATCACCGGCGATCCAACGCAAAAGGTCCACGGCGTGGCAGCCGCCGCCCACCACGCCGTTGCGCAGGGGATCGGCACGCCAGGTGCCGGGCTCGATGATGCCGGTGTAATCGTGGGCATATTCGCTTTCTACAAAGGTGAGTTCACCGATGACCCCATCCTCCACCAATTCCTTGGCAGCTAAAAATCCGGGGGTGTAACGGCAGATCTGGCCTACCATAAACTTCTTATTGCTTTTATTGGCGGCCTCCACAATGGCGGCGCAATCTTCACGGGTTAAAGCCAGGGGCTTTTCACACAAAACGTGCTTGCCGGCCTCCAGAGCGGCGATGGCCTGCTCCCGGTGGATCTGATCGGGGGTTACGATGACAACGCCATCAATCTCTTCCATAGCCAAAAGTTCTTTATAATCTTGAAAAACGTGTTCTACCTTAAATTTTTCAGCGGTCTTTTTGGCCTTTTCCAAATCAATATCGCAAACAGCAACCAGCTCTGCATTGGGATTTTTTTCAATAGCGGTCATATGGCCTTCGGCCATTCCACTACAGGAAATTACACCCATTTTTAAACGTTTCATTGAAGATACCTCCAGTTCGAATTCAACACCTATAGTTTAGCAGGATTATTTTGAAATGTAAAGATGAATTCTGTTAAATAAAAGGGAGTTTAATTTTAAAAAAGGGGTTGACATTTTAATTTCAGCGTGTTATCATATATAGGCTTTAGAAAAACCAAATGCGCTGGTAGCTCAGCTGGATAGAGCGTCTGACTACGGATCAGAAGGCCGGGAGTTCGAATCTTCTCCAGCGCGCCAAATAAAAACACCACCCAATCGGGTGGTGTTTTTATTTGGCTTGTTGATTGAAGATTTGAACCATTTTGCTTCGCAAAATGGTTCGTTGAGATAGTCCCAAGACCGCGATAGGTCTTGGGAACTATCGTGTCTCGAGCACGACGGTTTTGGCGTTACCGCTCGGAGCGGTCGACAAAAACCGAGAGCGCAGAGTATCTTCTGTGCCGCCTTACCGAAAACTTATCATCGACATTTACAAATGCTTTTATGCGAAAACAACCTTCACAAAAGAAAACCAATATAAAAAGAAGATGCTGCCCAAAGGGCCTCAGGGACACCGAAAAACAATGATCTGATTACATCTTCTACAACAATTATAGGTAATTTTAAAAAAATGTCAACCCAAAAATAGCATAATTTGGTTCTTAGCAACAATAGGAAACCCCTCCCCTACGCAGGTTTGATGAATCATAATAAAAATCCGGGAGATCGTTTACTCCCGGATTTTTTACGCTTATTGATGTTGTTCCCCCTTTAAGGGGGACACGAGGGTGGGTCCGCTGACCCCTGCTGACACATCGGAGGGGGTTATTCGGTTTCTAACTGGTCGAAGGATTTTTGGGGGCAGGCGGTCATATTCCGCATATAATCCTCAATATAGGGGGCCAGGATATCATAGCCCGATGCATTGGGATGGATGTAATCGGTGGTATGGGTGGTGGTGGTGAATTTCAGTTCTGCGGTGATTTCCTCGTGATTATACATATCAAAATAGGTGATGCCCCATTTTTCGCAGATCTTTTTGGCCACCTCATTATAAGCAGTCATATCGGAAATATAGCCGTGGGAACAGTTGGGCGCCTTAAAATTGATCAGGTAGCCGATGGCGGCCTTATCGCCGAACATCTGGATGGCGTTATAGAACAAGGTTTCCAATCCGCCGGCAAAGGTATCGCAATTGAAGAAGAGGGGGTCAAATTCTTCGCTGACGGTTCCCACATCCTCCTTATCCCAGGCGTCGTTTACACCGCCGTGGAGGACCACATAATCATAATCCTGGTTCTTAACCTTCTGCAGCTGCATCAGCACCGTTCCCTGACGGTTGGCCCGGGTATTGGACACAGAAGCACCACTGACACCCTCGTTGAAGGCAAGCAACCCGGTATCATTAGCCACCCGCTGGGCCCATCCTCTGATCCCGCCGATGGTGTCGCGGTTGGCAGAGCAGATGGAATCGCCCACAAACAGGCCTCTTTTCTCCTTCAGGGGATCTTCCACAAAATTATTTGGCACCTTGGTGACTTCGGTGTATTCCTTCAGGGTGAAGGGATAGTTTTTGGCGAGCATAAACTGATCCTTCACGGTGGCAGAAACGTTCATCCGCACCTCGGTGGCATTCGTGGGAACGGTGTAAGTATAAATCTTCATTCCGTATTCAAAGCAGGCTTCTTCCTTCAGGATAGAGCCACTGAGCCGTTCCAGGGGCTTGTTGGCGGAATCATAGGCATAGCCCATCACCACCTGTGCAGAGGATACGGGGCCGAAGGTCAGCGTATCGCCGGCGGATACCTTGATGGCTTTGGCGATGGAATAATTGGAATTCTTTTCGTCTTTGCCCTTCACGTTGATCCCCACATTCTTATGGGCCACCTCAAAGAGGTTGGTGAGGCTTCCGGCTTCGGGCGTTTTTTCTTCCTCTTGCTCTTCCTTTTTCGGGGTTTCGTCCTTTACCTCTTCTTTTTTAGGCTCTTCCTCTTTTTCTTCTTTCTTATCGACGGAAGCAGGCTTCTTTTCTTCTTCCTTTTCGGCAGGGGATTCGGTTTTTTCTTCCTCTTCCTTTTTAGATTCTTCTTCCTGTTCTTCCTCTTCGGAGCCTTCTTCCGTATTTACAGTATTCTCATCCGGAGCATCAAACTCAAATTCATCATCCTTTTTACAGCCGGCAAACAAGGCTGCAACCATAGACAACACCAAAAGCAATGCGATCAAACGTAGCTTCATAGCAAATCCCTCTCTTTTAATTTTATCTTATTTTATAAAAGAAAGCGCATTTTCAATATCTGCAATGAGGTCATCGGCATTTTCCAGGCCAACAGAAAGGCGAACCAGATCGCCGGGGACTCCGGCATTGATCAGTTCCTCGTCGGTCATCTGCCGATGGGTGGTGGTGGCGGGGTGGAGACAGCAGGTGCGGGCATCGGCCACGTGGGTCTCGATAGCGGCGATCTGCAGTTTGCTCATAAAGAGGCTGGCGGCTTCCTTCCCACCTTTTACGCCGAAGCTAATGACACCACAGCTACCCTTGGGCAGATATTTTTCGGCCAGAGCGTAATAGGGATCGCCCTTCAGGTTAGGATAGCGTACCCAGCCGATCTTTTCATGGTTTTGCAGGTATTCGGCAATCTTTTGAGCGTTTTCGCAATGGCGTTCCATCCGAACGTGGAGGCTTTCCAACCCCATATTCAGAAGAAAAGCGTTCTGGGGCGCCTGAATGGAGCCCAGATCCCGCATCAATTGAGCAGTAGCCTTAGTGATATAAGCACCGGCCAGGCCGAAGCGCTCGGTATAGGTAACCCCGTGATAACTATGATCGGGGGTGCAGAGGCCGGGGAATTTTTCGGGATATTGGGTCCAATCGAACTTACCGCTATCCACAATGCATCCGCCCACTGCCGCACCGTGGCCGTCCATATACTTGGTGGTGGAGTGAACCACGATATCGGCACCCCATTCGAAGGGCCGACAGTTTACGGGAGTGGCGAAGGTATTATCAACAATCAGGGGCACGCCGTGGGCGTGGGCGGCCTTGGCAAACCGCTCAATATCCAGGACCACCAGAGCGGGGTTGGCAATGGTTTCGCCAAAAACAGCCTTGGTTTCCGGCCGGAAGGCGGCGTTCAATTCTTCTTCGCTGCAATCGGGAGAAACGAAGGTGAAATCGATCCCCATCCGCTTCATGGTAACGGCAAACAGGTTATAGGTGCCGCCATAGATGGCGGAACTGGCGATCACATGATCGCCGGCGGAAGCGATATTGAACACTGCAAAAAAGGATGCAGCCATACCGGAACTGGTGAGCATAGCGGCGGTGCCGCCCTCCATTTCACAGATTTTGGCGGCAACGGAATCGTTGGTGGGGTTTTGAAGCCGGGTATAAAAATAACCGCTGGCTTCCAGATCAAAGAGCTTGCCCATATCCTCGCCGGTGGCATATTTAAAGGTGGTGCTTTGCACGATGGGGATCTGGCGGGGTTCCCCATTGCCGGGAGTATAGCCCCCCTGCACACATTTGGTTTCGATCTTAAAATCCTTCATTTTTCTTCAATCCTCCTGAAGGTGAACTTTAATAGCATAATTATATCAATTCGGGAAAAAGATGTCAATACAAAGCGACCCGGCATAGAATAAATTGACAAAGGAGGTTAGAAAATGACCATACATCTGATGGGCGGTGATGGGCGCCAGGCGCTGTTGGCGGATTACATAGCCGCAAAGGGGTTTCCGGTAACCTGTTCCTATGACGGAGAGAGCGCTATGATCCAATGGGATGCGGATCTTCTGATCCTGCCGATGCCCGCCAGCCGGGATGGGCGCACCCTTTTTGCGCCCCGCAGCGAAACAACCATTCTTTTAAAAGAACTTTTTGAAAAATTCCGGGGCGGGCGGATCTTCGGAGGCGTTTTTCCCTATTATCCGGAGGGGATCCCGCTGACCGACTACGGCCGGGCGGAATCCATCCTTTGGGCCAATGCCGCCCTGACTGCCGAGGGAGCCTTGGGAATTCTGATTCGGGAGACTCCCTATTCTTTGCAAAAAGAGCCGATCCTGATCATTGGCGGCGGACGGATCGCCGCCCTTTTGGGAGAAATGCTCTTAAAACTCGGGGCGAAGCCTATGATCGGTGCCCGCCGGGAAAGCCAGCTGGCCGCCTGCCGGGCCCGGGGGTTGGAGGCCCGTCAGCTGAAGGATCTGCCCCTGAAGCGGTTCCGGCTGGTCTGCAACACTGCGCCCGCCCGGATCTTTGCACCCGAGGTCTTCCAAAAGGGAACTAAAATTTTGGAGTTAGCATCGGCGCCCTTTGGCTTTAAGCCGGAGGAATGCCGAAAGAACGGGCTGGAATTCATCGACGGTGGCGCTCTGCCCGGAAAATGGATGCCGGAGACTGCCGCCCGGCTGATCGGCGATTACATTTTAAAGGAGATGGAAGGCAATGGATAAACGACCCGCCATCGGGCTGGCGCTGACCGGCTCGTTTTGCACCCTGGATACGGTTTTGAAGGCATTGGAGCCTCTGCGGGCCCAATACGACCTTTGGCCGGTGATGTCGCCGGCGGTTTATGAATCAGACACCCGGTTCGGCAGCGCCGCCCAGTTTCGGGAGCGGCTGGAGACCCTTTGCGGCCGGCCCATCATCCACACCATCCCACAAGCGGAGCCCATCGGGCCCAAAAAGCCTTTAGATGCCTTGATGAATGCCCGCTGCACCG
>JAZOXD010000165.1:0-3894 GCA_045659565.1 Eubacteriales bacterium
CTGTGTGCTCAAAGATGATCCCGGTCATGTTCTACTGGCGTGATCTTGTCTACAGACCGTCCCTCGACCTGCCCTGCAAACTCATTATACACCTTCCGGTTTTCATCCGTTGTGTGTGTTTTAAAAAGCATGCGGAGTTCCTTGTCTTGTGATCTATCTTTCTCAGGGCAATAAGTAAAAAACAACGCAGATTCAAAAGAATCTGCGGTGTTTCCTTTTATTCTCTTCTTTCGTTGCCGCCGTAGATATGAAGGTTGCTACCCTTGGTAATGGGGCCAACGGTGCGCTGAACCTCCAGACAATGATCCAGATGGGCAATGCGGTCAGCGGGAATGCCCTCAAAGGCCTTCAGGCCATAGAATTTCTGATAAAATTCTTCTACGGTGCCGGCCATAGCGCCCACCAATTTACCCACGTCCTCGCCCTCGGCGTAGCGGCGCATCAAAACACCCTCGCCGTAGCACAGCCGCCAGGTTTCGGCAAAATAATGATCCCAAAGGAACCGGGCGAACCGCACCAGCCGCAAACTGCCGTAGAACTGAACGTTATACTGGGTGCCCTCGGTCACCTCAGCGGCCAGAGTATTACCGGCCTTGATGGCCTCCAGGATGGCTTCAGTGGTGTTCTCCTTGGCAAAAACGATGGTGATCCGCCGGGCAAAGCTTTTTTCCTGCATAAAGTCGTGATTATGGGAATCGCTGCTGCCCACGGGTGCCAGGATATTGCCCCGCATCATCTGTTCCCGCCACAGGGCCACCTGCATATTGTTGGTGCGATCTGCACAGCCGCCCAACACCTCAAAAGCATCGAACATTTTGCTATCGAACAGCAATTGGATAAAATCATCGGACAAATTGTTTCGGTTGGGGCACCAATAGGGGTGGGCGTAAATCGCAACCCCGCCCACTTCGTGGATCTTTTGGCAGGCCCACTTGGCCATAGCGTAACGGCGGCGGTACTGCTCGGGGATCTCCGGCAGGGTGGCGGCGATGGCGTCCACCTCGGCCTCGTAGGCTTCCCGATGGTGGATATAGTAATCGCAAACGCTTTCACTGCCCCCTGCGTGAACCAGGTGCAACAGGGAACCGGGGGTATGAACCTCCTCACCCCGCATCATATGCATCCCCAGGGGGATATCCCGATACAGTTCTGCCTGCAGTTCCGAAGGATACATCCGATTATGGTCGGTCAGGGCAAAGAAATCAAAGCCCTCTTCCCGATAATCGGCGGGGGTAACGGTAATGCCGTCCCGCCCGTCGGAATAGTAGCTATGGCTATGAAGATCCCCTTTCAGAGGACGCAATGTGTAAAGATCTTCATCGGCGGCAAACAGTTTAATCCGTTCTTCCTTACCGCCCTTTTCGCAAAAGCGGATGGAATATTCCTGTTCCCGTTCAAAGGTGTGTTTAAAGCAAAGGCAACCGTTCTTCAGATACCATTCGTGTTCCAGGGGCACGTGTTCATGGTAATCCAACTGATCGGCCCAAAGATCCACCACGCCCAGTTCATATTCCTTTTCTTCACGGAAAATGCGGCTGGTATCCCGGGGAAAGATCATAACTTCGGTCTCTTTACCCACGCATACCACCGAAGGATAGCAAACAAATTTCGCATTCAAATTACGCATTGTATATACCTCTAATCAAAATACTAACTGTATTAATAACATATAACAGGCGGTGCCGCCGATAATGCTCACCAGCGTTTGGCGGAACAGCAGGTGCAACCCCACCACAACCCCACAGGAGATGAGTTCGGGCGCCCCGTAGGGGCTTTGCAAAAATTGCAGATTCTTCAGGCAAAAGACCACCAGCATCCCCATAATGGCATAGGGCAGATACTTACCCAGATATTGGATAAAAGGCGGCGTTTTTCGCCCCCGAAAGATCCAGAAGGGCAAAAAGCGCAACAGGATGGTAACGGCGGCAACCACGGCCACCAACAGAATATTATGCATCTGTCAGCCCCCCTTTCCCACGGAGCAGGGTCAGCGCCAGGGCGATAAGGACCATTGCGGGGATCAAAAAATGTTCTGCCCCAAACAGAACCAGGCATAAAACCGACGCCCCCAACCCGATGAGAGCGGGTAAATGCTGTTTGGTGCCCAGCCATTGTTCGGTGAATACGGTTACGAACAGGGCGGTAAGGGCAAAATCAATCCCCGTGGTGTCGAAGGGGATGATACTGCCCAAAAGGCTTCCCCCCAGGCACCCTGCCACCCAATAGCAATGATTGAACAGGGATACGAAAAAATAGTAATCCGAGGGATTTTTCACCTCTTTCAGGGCCGCAGGATCGCACACCAGGGAGTAGGTTTCATCCGTGAGGGCAAAGATCAGATAGGGTTTTCGTTTGCCCGTGTTTTTATAGGCTTCCACCATAGAAATGCCGTAAAACAGATGACGAGCGTTCACCGTTAAGGTGGTGAGGGCCGCCACAATCAGGGAAGCCCCGTTACTCAGCAGGTCCGCCGCCACAAATTGCATAGACCCTGCGTAGATCCCCGCCCCCATTGCCAGGGCCCAGGGAAAGCCAAAGCCTTTGGCCTTTAACACCACCCCGAAGCCCAGGCCCAATACCAGATAGCCTGTCATCACGGGGAGGGTGGCAATAAAGGCCCGCCGTATATCTTTTCCGTTCATTTAATACCAACCTTTAATTTTTTCTCATTTTACCATACCTTACGACAAAAAGCAAGGGGAGAAACCTTTGGAAAAAGGTTTCTCCCCCTTGGGTAACAAGAATCAATTTTCAGCCTTTAGCGGCCTTATTACAGGCCCTTTGGAATTTTAGGCTTCCATTCGGTGATCGCGCCCGTTTCACGGGTCTTGTTCATATCAATAAGCCGTTGATTTTCGCTTCCCCGAAACAGAAGGGTGATATTCTTCTTATCCTTTTGGAAGCGGCCGTCCACCAGCACGTCCACCAGGGCAAGAAAGTCGTCCGTTACCTCGCAACGGGGGTAAGAGCCCTCTTGCCACAGTTCGTCATCCAGACGAAAGCCCGTGAAGCACCAAATATCCTTATGGGGCAATTCCTTACGCACCCGCCGCAAAAAGGGTAACAGGGCCCGTTGGTTTTTGGGTTCCATGGGTTCCCCGCCCAAAAGGGTGAGCCCCCGCACGTAATCGGGTTTTAAGGATTCCAGCAGTTCGTTTTCTGTTGCCCGAGTGAAGGGTTCGCCGTAGTTAAAATCCCAGGTCTGGGGCTGAAAACAATCTTCGCAATGATTGGTACAGCCCGAAACGAACAAGGTGGTGCGCACCCCTTCCCCGTTGGCAATATCGCATTTTTTGATATTACAATAGTTCATTACAGATGCAGCACCCGTTCCTTAATTTCCTGGGTTCTGCCCTGGTTCCAATACTGGGTGCCGATATAACCGCAGGTGCGGCGGGCAACGTTCATTTTATTCTGATCCGTATTGCCGCAGTTGGGGCACTTCCAGATCAGTTTACCGTCGTCTTCCTCGATGATAATTTCCCCATCGAAGCCACATTCCTGGCAGAAATCGGATTTGGTGTTCAGTTCGGCATACATAATATTATCGTAGATGAACTTGATTACTTCCATTACCGCATCCAGGTTATTCTGCATATCGGGCACTTCCACGTAGCTGATGGCGCCACCGGGAGAAAGGGCCTGGAATTGGGCTTCAAAGGCCAACTTGGTGAAGGCATCCACTTCTTCCGTTACGTGGATATGATAGCTGTTGGTGATATAGCCTTTATCGTTGATGCCGGGCACGATGCCAAAGCGTTTTTGCAGGCATTTGGAGAACTTATAGGTGGTGGACTCCAAGGGAGTGCCGTAAAGGCTGAAATCAATGTTATGTTTGGCCTTCCAACCCTTGCAGGCATCGTTCAGGTGTTGCATTACCTGCAAAGCAAAGGG
>JAZOXD010000166.1:0-1872 GCA_045659565.1 Eubacteriales bacterium
ACAAAAAGGGGATCCCCAATTCGGCGGCCGCCTTTTCCGCAGCAGCCGCCTCGTTGCCGACTTGATGCATTTTAAGAAAGACACCGACAGGCTGGTAGCCCTGCTCCTTTAAAAGAGCAACGCAAACCGCGCTGTCGACACCGCCGCTTAAGCCAACGGCAACTTTTTTCATTCTTCGACCTCAAATAAAACACCCAGAGTACCGGGGCCGCAATGGCTGGTGATGACACTGCCGGCATCGGTTTCCAAAATTTCTTCAAACAGACCGGATTCTGCCACCACATCGTAAACAGCCTTTACGGTTGCGGGGTCGCACTTGGTATGAGTAACAAAGCAACGCTTTTTATTCATCTTATCCGCATTGGCAGAAAGCATCTGCTTAGCGTATTGCACCATTACTTTATCGATAACACCGCGGTATTTTTCCGCCACGCCCATCTTTCCGTCAGCGACAAAGATACGGGGATGGAGCTTGAGGATATTGGCGCCCAAAGCGGCAACAGAGGAGCAACGACCGCCCATCCGCAGATAATCCAACTGGTCTACCACAAAGCTGGCGCGCACCAGGGGGATCCGTCTTTTGATTTCGGCCACGATCTCCTCGGCAGTTTTGCCTTCTTCCTTCAGGTCATAGGCATCCAGCATCAGCAGAGCGGTACCGGTGGAAAGATTGGCGCTGTCGATCACATAAACCTTGCCCTCCCCTTCCTGCTCATCGGCAGCCAGAATGGCGCTTTGATGGGTGCTGGACATGTTGGAGGAGATGTTGAAATGGATCACATCGTAGCCTTCCTTGGTATAGGTTTCAAAAAACTCTGTATAATCAGTAAGGGTGGCAGCGGAGGTTTTGGGAAGTTGCTTATGCGCAGCCACATAATCATAGATCTTTTCGGGATACATTTCAACGCCGTCATCCTTAAAAGACTCTTCTCCCAAGGTTACATAGAGCGGTTGGATCTTGAAATTATACCGTTCTTTAATAGCCGCAGAAATGTCACAAGTGCTGTCTGCAGTGATTATAATTTTATTCATAATTAATAATAACCCTTTCGTTAAATAATTCCACAACCTATAATATAACTGATATTTCCCGAATTGTCAAAGAAATTGTTGATTTTTTTATTTCCTTGCACTATAATATGGGTAGTAATTTAATATTGAGGAGGAACTCAAAGAATGCTTGTTTCTGCAAAAGAAATGATCAAAAAGGCCTATGAAGGCCATTACGCTGTTGGCCAGTTCAACATCAACAACCTGGAATGGACCAAAGCCATCCTGCTGACCGCCGAAGAAAACAAATCCCCTGTAATTCTGGGTGTTTCCGAAGGCGCCGGTAAGTATATGTGCGGTTATAAGACCGTTGTTGGCATGGTGAAAGGTATGATCGAGGAACTGAACATCACCGTTCCCGTTGCCATCCATCTGGACCACGGCTCCTATGAAGGCGCCAAAAAGGTAATCGCAGACGGTTTTTCTTCCGTTATGTTTGACGGTTCCCACTATGGCATCGAAGAAAATATCGAAAAGACCAAAGAGATCATCGCACTGGCCAATGCCAAGGGCATGAGCGTGGAAGCTGAAGTAGGCTCCATCGGCGGCGAAGAAGACGGTGTAATCGGCCGCGGCGAAGTTGCTGATCCCGATGAATGCAAAAAGATCGCTGACCTGGGCGTAGATTTCCTGGCTGCCGGTATCGGCAACATCCATGGTAAATATCCCGCTAACTGGGCCGGTTTGGATTTTGAAGCGCTGGATAAGATCCAGAAGGCAACCACCGGTATGCCCCTGGTTCTGCACGGCGGCACCGGCATCCCTGCCGATATGATCCAAAAGGCTATCTCTCTGGGCGTAGCCAAGATTAACGTAAACACC
>JAZOXD010000167.1:0-5997 GCA_045659565.1 Eubacteriales bacterium
GACTTGGATTGAGATTTGCCCTTCAACCCCCTTTGGGGGTGGGACCCCCGCCGGGGTCACGGGGGTATATTCCTTTACAGAAAGGCGTTTATGCAACATTTTATACAATCAGTTAACGGATTTTTATGGGGAATTGGCACATTTGGGTTGATCGGCGCCTTGGGCGCATCCCTTTGGTGGCGCACCGGCTGGTTGCCCCTTCGAGGATTTTGGAGCGCTTTGAAGCTGCTTTTGAAGCCGGAAAAAGGCACGGGCGTTTCGGGGGTCGGGGCCCTTTGCACCTCTCTGGCCGCTTCTTTGGGAACGGGCAATATCATCGGTGTGGCCGCCGCCATGGCGGTGGGCGGACCGGGTGCATTATTTTGGATGCAGGTTTCTGCCCTTTTGGGGATGGCCATCAAATACGCCGAAGGCTATCTGGGCGCAGTCTATCGCCGAAAAGGCAAGGTGGGCGGCCCCTTTTGCTATCTGGAGCAAGGTGTTGGAAAGCCCCGGCTTGCCGGGCTTTATGCGGTGGCTTGCACCGTGGGTTGCCTTTTGAGCCTGGGCACCACCAGCCAGATCAACGGGATTGTAGGTGCGGCGGCGGACCTTTTTAAAAGTGAGATCCAATTATGGGGAGTTCCCCCGGCCGGGCTTTTGGTCGGCGGGTTAACCTTGGTGGGCGTGGCGCTGGTGCTGGCGGGGGGCATCCGTCGGATCGCCGGTTTTTCGGTAAAAATGGTGCCGCTGATGGGGGGCCTTTATTGCGGACTGACCCTTTGGTTATTGATCCGCAATGCCTCTGCCCTGCCCCAAGCTGTGGGCCTGATTTTAGAAACAGCGGTTCGACCCCGAGCGGTGGCGGGGGCGGGGCTGGCCCGGGTGGTGCAATTAGGCTTAAGCCGGGGCACCTTCTCCCACGAGGCCGGAATGGGCTCGGAGGCCATTGCGGCGGCGGCCGCCGAGGATACCACTCCCCATCAGCAAGGCCTGCTTTCCATGCTGACACCTTTTTTTGATACGCTATTGATCAGCACCCTGACCGGGTTGGGCATTGTTGTGACCGGGGTTTGGCAGCAACCGGGCCTGGCGGGGGCGGCGCTGCCTTTGGCCGCCTTTTATACCCTGCCGCTACCAAAGGGGGTAACGGCCTTTTTGCTGACACTTTGCCTGTTGTTTTTCGGTTTTTCTTCCATCATCGGTTGGAGCTTTTACGGGGAGCAGAGTTTTTGCTATCTGTTCCCCCGGGCGAAGCCGGGGCTGTTCCGGGGAATCTTTCTCCTTGCATTGGGGGTGGGGATCTTCCTTCGGCCGGGGCTGACCTGGGAACTGGCAGACCTCTGTTGTGCACTGATGACGCTACCCAATTTATATGGACTATGGCGGCTTACGCCCGTGATCAAAACCCCCTTCCGGGGGTCAGCGGACACCCGGTGTCCCCCAAGGGACTACAAATAATCGGCCGTCGGCGCTTTGATCATAGGGAAGGATCCCGCCCAAATAAAAAAGGACCTTTCGGTCCTTTTTTATGCGTATTTTTCGATATAGCGGTAATAGTCGCTACGCAGGATGCCATTGGAGAAGGTGAACAGATTTTGCACATAATTGCAATAATCTTCCACCTTGGGGGAGGCGAAGGTTTCGCCTTGGTTATTATAGGCCATCCCGGTGGAGGCATCGTAGCGGAACTCCCGGGTGATAAAGCTCTGATCCGAAAGAACGGCAATCTTTTCGCCCGGGGCCAAAACATCCCTGCCCGCCAACAGGCGGCTATCATATTCCAACCCAAACAAATTCAGAAGGGTGGGCAAAATATCCACGGTGCAGCAATAATCGGGAACTTTTACAGGCTCCATTCCCGGCACATAACAGATAAAGGAACTGCGGAACCGCTCGAAGGTGGATTCCACCTCAAAGCCTGCCAGTTCGCTATATTGCTCTAAGGTGAGGCCGTAGGGATAATGGTCGGCGGTAAGCACGATGGCGGTTTGATCCGCCACGCCCGCCGCTTCCAATTGGCGCATCAGTTCCTGCAAGGCATATTCCAATTCCAGATTACAGGCGATATAAGCCTTAACCGGCTCGGAATAGGGCAGGGCATCCACCTTGGCCTTATTTTTAGCGCTCATGGTGTTATCCCAATCGTATTGATAATGGCCGCTGAAGGTCATATAGTAAGCGTGGAACGGTTCACCGGAAGAAAGATATTCCGGTGCGGAGGCCTGTACCATCTCCCAATCGGAGGAGGGCCAGCCCACATCAATCTCCAGACCGCTATCGATGGCCTTAAAATCATAGCCCAGGTTTTTATGGGTCACATTTCGGTTATAAAACGTGCCGAAATAATCGTGGTAGGCATAGCTTTTTACGCCGATGGTGCCAAAGGCATTGGCCAGGCTATAGGGAATGGCGTTGGCCTTGGAATCTTCGAAGCTGGCGGCCTGCTTATTACGGCTCAGGTTGGGCATCAGCCCGGTGCAAAAGCCGTATTCCCCGTTGGTGGTGGTATTTTGGAAACTGCAATAGAAATTTTCGAAAACAAAACCGTTGGTGCTGAGCTTATAAAGGGTGGGCGTCAGCTCCGGATCGATAAAATAGGGGCAATAGGCCTCGGCGCAGACTGTGACCAGATTATACCCCTCCAAAAGGCCGGTATATTCATTCTTTTCTGTGGGGGCACGCTTGGAAAAATAGCGGTTCAGCGCCTGATGATCGGCGCCGGCACTCCCCTTTTCCAGTTTGGAAAAATCCACGGTGGCGTTATCATCCTTTTCGGTTTTTTCCGCTTGGTGGAGGGTGGTTTTTTCAAAATTCAAAGGGTCGGTCTGGGGGAACAGAACCGCCCGACCTTCCTGAATGGTGGCCGCCCCCACCCCCACATTCTTGATGCAGGTTTCGGTGGAGGAATTATCGTTGACCAAGATACTATAGACCGAACTGCCGGAATCGTGGGTCAGATATAAGGCGCCGGCGGTAAGACCCGCAAAAACGATCCCCGCCATCAGCACCGCCGGGATTTGGATGGCTTTGATCCGTATGGGATTGACCCATTTTTTCCAGATCAGCAGGATAAAGGCCACAAACACCGGCAAAAAGATCAGAAATACCCAATGGAAATTGGTAAAGATCCCATGAAGCACTTGCATGGAGAAATTGGTAACCGCCGCACCGCCCATCACCATTTGGGAAACGGGCAAAAAGCTATGAAAAATGCAATGGTAAACCAACTGCACCTCAAAATAGATCACCGTTCCGAAGGTGACCGCCAGCCCCAACCAACGGTTAACCACCGTGGGGAACAAATTGGTAATCAGATAATAAAGGGTGCCGAACACCAGCCCGAACAGAATCGGAAAGATGATCCGGGGGCCAAGCCCCTTGAACACCACTAAATGGAGCATCACTTCCAGATAAATCCAAAGACCGCAGTAAAAGCCCAGGGATATTAATTTTTCCTTGCGGCCTTCCGCCAGCCGATCCAATAATTTTTCTAACAACTGCAATACTCCTTTCTGCAATCTTTTCCAAAATCCGGGCGGTTTCTTTTTGCCCGGAGGAGGTTACAACGGCCGTTCTTTGATTTGTTTTGGGTTACGGGGATAGGCCTTGGCGGTGTTTTGCACCTTTCGGATCACGATGATGGCCCGCTTATCCTCTTCCCCGGGCAGTGTGTAGTGATGGATCTTTTCCACCTTGCCGCCTAACTTTTGGATGGCATTTTGAGCGTTTTGAAGTTCCTCGTCTGCAGTGGCACCCTTATAGGCCACCAAGGCACCGCCCTTTTTCACCAAAGGCAGGCAATATTCGCACAATTTGGAAAGTTCGGCCACCGCCCGGGAAACCGCAATATCATATTGTTCCCGGTGGGCGGGGCTACGGCCCCCATCCTCGGCCCGGGAATGAAGGGTTTCGATTCCCTGCAGACCCAACATCCCGATACATTCATTCAAAAAATTCAATCTTTTGTTCAAAGAATCCATCAAGGTCAGCCGCAGATCCGGCCGCGCCAGTTTCAGGGGCATGGAAGGGAACCCTGCCCCACAACCCACATCAATTACCGATGCCCCTTGGGGAAAGCAATCCAAAGAAACCGGATAAATGCTGTCCCAATAATGCTTTTTCATCATCTCTTGGGGTTCGGTAATGGCGGTCAGGTTCATCACCTCGTTGACCTTTAAAAGATGCTCTTCAAATTGTAAAAGTTGCCCGCCCATTTCCGGGGGTGTTTGAACCCCCGCCGCCTGCAACAGGTGGCAAAGTTCATTCATTCTTTCCATAATTCCGCTTCCTTTGCTCCAATTCGATCATCAATACACTGATATCCGCGGGGCTGACGCCGCTGATGCGGCTGGCCTGGCCGATATTGGCGGGACGAACCGCCGCCAGTTTTTGACGGGCCTCCAGCCGCAGGCCGGCCATTTCCTCATAGTTCAGATCAGCGGGCAGCTTGCGGCTTTCCAGTTTTTGATATTCCCGCACCTTGGCCAGCTGTTTCTCAATATAGCCTTCGTATTTAATGGAAATTTCCGCCTGTCGCCCCTCGGCCTTGGTCAGGGCGGGGCGCTGGGGATCCACCGGAGCCAGATCGAAATAGCCCACCTGGGGCCGGGCGATCAGATCTGCCAAAGAAGCGCCCGCCTTCAACGGCGCAGTGCCGCAGTTTTCCAAAATTTCTTTTAAGGTTTCGTTATTCGGCGAAACATGGGTGTTCCGAAGCCGTTCGATCTCCGCTTCGATATGGGCTTTTTTCTCCAAAAAGTCTTGGTAGCGGCCCTCATCGATCAGCCCGATCTCATAGCCCAAGGGTGTCAGCCGCAGATCGGCGTTATCCTGGCGCAGCAGCAACCGATATTCACTGCGGCTGGTCATCATCCGATAGGGCTCGGGAGTACCCTTGGTCACCAGATCGTCGATCAGCGTTCCGATATAAGAAGAAGACCGATCCAGAATCACCGGCTCCTTGCCCTGCAGCTTGCGGGCAGCGTTGATGCCGGCGATCAGCCCTTGGGCGGCGGCTTCCTCATAGCCGGAGGATCCATTGAACTGGCCCGCACCGTAAAGACCCTGAATATTTTTAAATTCCAACGTGGGATATAGCGCCTGGGGGTCCACGCAATCATATTGGATCGCATAGGCCACCCGCATAATTTCGGCCTTTTCCAACCCCTTTACCGAATGGATGAACTGTCGTTGCACATCCTCCGGCAGGGAGGAGGAAAACCCTTGAAGGTACATCTCCTCGGTATCCAGCCCACAGGGCTCCACAAAGAGCTGATGGGCGGTTTTTTCCTTGAACCGCATCACCTTATCCTCGATGCTGGGGCAATAGCGGGGGCCGATACCCTTGATCTGCCCGCTATAGATGGGGGAACGGTGGATATTATCCCGGATGATCTGGTGGGTGTTCTCATTGGTGGCGGTGAGCCAGCAGACCACCTGATTTTCACCGGGTTCTTTGGTGGTGAAGGAAAAAGGAATAATCTCCTGATCCCCTTCCTGAATCAGCATTTGGGAAAAATCCAGACTCCGGCGGTTCACCCGGGCAGGGGTGCCGGTCTTAAAACGGCGCAGAGGCACGCCCAGTTTCAAAAGACATTCACTTAATTGGTTGGCGGGGAACATTCCGTCCGGCCCGCCGGGGAGCTGGCTTTCGCCGATAATGATCTCGCCCTTCAGGTAGGTGCCGGTGGCCAGGATTACCGCCTTGGCGGAATATTCCGCCCCCAGATGAGTCACCACGCCGGTGACCTTGCCGTTTTCCGATAATATTTCAACAATTTCCGCCTGAATCAGCAAAACATTTTCTTGCTTTTCCAAAGCGTGCTTCATATATTGGCTATAGCCCCGACGATCCGATTGCACCCGCAGGGAATGAACCGCCGGGCCCTTGCCCAGGTTCAGCATCCGGCTTTGCAGGAAGGTGGCATCCGCCGCCTTGCCCATCTCGCCGCCCAAGGCGTCAATTTCGCAAACCAGGTGGCCCTTGGCCGTGCCGCCGATGGAGGGGTTACAAGG
>JAZOXD010000168.1:0-1376 GCA_045659565.1 Eubacteriales bacterium
CCGACCCTCGGGCGGGCAGTTATAAATCTCCTGAATACCCACGATATCCACATCCAGATCCCGGATATGGTCCACCATCCGGTCCAGGTTGACCTCCGGCTTTTCGCCGGCCAGCCGCTGGGCGTGGTTCACGCCGTGTTGGATATTAAAAGAACAAACCTTTAATTTCATTGTTTATACCTCCAGAGTTGCAACGATGGGCAGGTGGTCGGCCACCACTTCTGCGGGGATCTCTACCGCCAGAGTCTTGGTATCCCGATCGGTGAAGATATAGTCGATCTTGATCTTGGGCTCGTGGCTGGGGAAGGTCAGGGGCGCCTCCGGCAGAATGTCCGCGGTGTCCTTATAGGCAGCCTTGATCCGTTGCAGTTGGGGATGATCCGGGGTAATATTGAAGTCGCCGGTCAGTACGTAGGGCGCCTTCACCGTCTCTTGGGCGGCCAGCACCGTATTGGCGGCCTTTTCGATCTCTTCTTTATTCAGGCCAAAGTGGCTGTTCATGACGGTAACGATCTTGCCGTTGATCTCCAGCTCCACGATCATCAGCATCCGGTTTTCATACCGTTTGCCCTCTTGCCGCTCCTCGGGGAAGGTTTCGATGGGGATCTTACGGAAGGAGCGGATGGGATGCTTACTCAACAGCGCAATGCCGTAATCCCGGGTAGTGCCGTCCTTCATTTTTACCACGATCGCCTTGGCGAAAGCGAAGTTCCAGCCCAGTTGCTGTGCCAGGAAGGCGGGCTGCTGACCTAATTCGGTACCCGGCATATAATCGGTGATCTCATTGATGCAGCAAAAATCCACGTCCATCTTCTTGATGTGATCGACAACCCGATCCAGTTCGATATCCGCGTTTTGCCCCATCACTCTCTTTGCGTGATTGCAACCGCATTGAATATTAAATGTTGCGGCTTTGATTTTCATTGGCAACATCCTCCTTTTGCCATTTTTCTAATCATACCATCCGACGCAGGAAAATTCAACCTTGTTGGGGGCATTTTTGAAAAAAAAATCCCACCCTCACGGGTGGGATTTTTCTATTATTCTTCGATTTCCAATTCGGCCCAGATGGCTCTGTGGTCCGAAATGATCTCGGTGCGCTTTTCATAGAACAGAGGGGTAATACCGCCGTCCACGAAGATATACTCGATCCGGGCATTGAAATCCAACTCGGGGTCGTTATTCTTATGGAAGCTATCGGTAAAGGCTTCAGCCAGTTGGGGGTACCACTCCATATGGGGGCGCATATTCAGGTCGCCGGTGAAGATCACGGGGCCTTGAATTTTGGCTTTTTCCGCCAATACGGTGTCGGTGGCCAAGCCCTTGGCATCGGGGGTCAGGCCAAAGTGGCTGTTCATAAAGGTGATGATCTTGCC
>JAZOXD010000169.1:0-2362 GCA_045659565.1 Eubacteriales bacterium
GCGTTTGCGGCAAAATACCAAACTGCATCGGCCACGTCTTCGCCAACGGCCACATCCCCAATGGGGGTGAATCGGGAGGGAACGTCCTTATAGAAATCGGGGTTTTTCTCCCAACGGTCGGTTTTGATCATCCCGGGCAAAATGGCATTAACCCGAATGTTATAGGGGCCCAGATCCAGGGCCAAAGCCCGCATCAGCCCCAGCTGCCCGCCCTTGGAGGCCACGTAGGCCACCCGGTTGGGAATGGCCCGGTAGGCGGTGTTGGAATTGATGAAGATAATGTTTCCGCCGCTTTGCTCTTTCATTCGTTTGGCGGCGTGTTCCGAAAGGCAGTAATTCCAGGTAACGTTGGTGTTCAGAACCTTCATGAAATCTGTCAGCGGGTTTTCAAGGGTGGTGATGCCCAATCCCTGATCCGCCGCATTCAATACCAAAGTTTCAATAAAGATGCCCTTTTGGTCCAGATCTTCAAAAAGTCTGTCCACCGATTCTTCGTCCACCGTTCGGGGGTCCAAAAGGGAATCAATGGCATACCCCAGGATTTTCACCTTGGGGAATTTTTTGCGATAATTTTTTTCCGCTTCCTCCACTTTTTCAAGGTTGCGGCCGGTGAAAACCACGTCCCAGCCTTCAGAAGCAAATTTTTCAACAATGGCAACGCCTGTGTTGATGCAGGCGCCGGTTACCAAAACAGTTTTATTCATTTGTTTTCCTCAAAAATAAAATTCAGATTTTGCGGGGCGGATATCCGTTAAAGCTCCCGTATAGTGCCGCAGAGTATGGGGTTGATAGGGGTGTGCCAGGCAGGCTTCCTCATCAATTTCAATTCCTAAACCGGGTGCATCGGGAATATAGATAAAGCCGTCCTCGTATTTCAGGCTCTCGTTGGTCACGTCCTTGCGCCATTCCACGTCGGAATACATGATCTCCAGGATCTCAAAGTTGGGGCAGGTGGCCGCCAACTGCAGGGTGGCCGCATTGGCCACCGGACCGGAGGGGTTGTGGGGCGCAAAGGGGATATAACGGCTTTCTGCCTCGGCGGCGATCTTTTTCAGTTCCATAATCCCCCCTGCATGGGAAATGTCGGGCTGAATGTAATCGGCGGCCATTTTGTCAAACATGGGTCGATAATCCCAACGGGTGTAAAGACGTTCCCCGGCAGAGATAGCCACGGGGGAGCGGTCCTTCACCTCTTTCAGGGCGTCTAAATTATCGGGAGGAACGGGTTCTTCAAAGAACATGGGTTTGAAGCGCTCCAATTCTTTGGCAATCTTGATGGAGGTGGGAACGTTGAACCGTCCGTGCCCTTCAATCAACAGATCCACCTGATCCCCAACGGCCTCCCGTACCGCTTCCACGCAACGTAAAGCTTTGTTCAATTCGGCATTGGAAATGTTTAGATAGTTTTTGCCAAAGGGATCCCACTTCATGGCGGTAACCCCCCGTTCCACGGCAATTTTGGCCTTTTGGCCAAATTCTTCCGGCTCTTTGGCCCCTGCAAACCATCCGTTTACGTAGATCCGCACTTTTTCGTGGATCTTCCCGCCCAACAACTGATAAACGGACACGTTCAGGCTTTTGCCCAAAATATCCCAAAGGGCCATTTCTACGGCAGAAAGGGCGCTCATTAAAACGGGGCCGCCCCGCCAGTAGGCATCCCGATAGATGCTGTGCCAATGCTTTTCAATCTGTCGGGGGTCCTGACCCACCAGGTATTCCTTGATGTGCTCAACGGCGCCCAACAGGGCTTTTTCTTTATATTCCAGGGTAGCTTCTCCCACCCCGTCGATCCCTTCGTCAGTGTATACCTTCACAAACACCCAATTGGTGCGGAAGCAATCCACCACAAAGGTTTTGATATCCGTTACCTTCATAATTTGATCTCCTTATAAAGCTCCGGCACCACCTTGGGCTCAAAGCCAAATTCATTCAGATCCTTCTCGTCGAACATCCCGCAGTGATAGGGAACGGCTACCTTGGGCTTGATCTCTTCGCAAAAGCGTTTGGCGTCTTCCATATTCATATTGCAACCCACCCCGTTCACGGGCAGGAAGATCACGTCGATATCTGCGGGAATATCCTCAAAAATATCGGTATTATAAAGGGTGTCCCCGGTGATGTAATATTTCTTTTCCCCGTCCTCGATGATGACACCGATGGGGGTAGGATCGCTGTGGGCGGCCAGCACGGCCTTAAAGCGTAAGCCCCCCTGGGTCCATTCGGTGTGGCGGTTGAACTGTACGTAGTTGTTTATTCCACCCAGCTTTTTAACCTCGGTCCAGACGGAGGTGGGGGCCAGAACGGTCACGTCGGTGTCCGGGCCGATGAACCGGGGGGCGGTTTCGGGGTCGTAATGATCCAG
>JAZOXD010000170.1:0-2197 GCA_045659565.1 Eubacteriales bacterium
GCGCTTGGGTATTTGACCCTTTAGAGGATCGGAACGTGCAGATGGCAGAGGTGCATTGTTCTGCTTGCAGAGAAACCTTTTATCTACCGATCCGAAAAGAATACGGATGTCGCGGACACGCCGCCATCGGCTTTGAGCACCCGGAATACGGATCGATCTTTGACGGAAAAACAACGCTCTGCCCGATGTGTGATAAGGGGTTGACGGCCTATCACACCTCCCATTTTGGGGGCAATGAATCATTGGTAGTGAGCCAATCCCACCCTATGACCTTTCATCGGATCGAGGATCACGAGGGCGGAAATCACTTTGCGGCAGTCGTTTGGTATGTAAGGAAGACTATCAACAAATACGGTCAGGCGGCGGTGCATTCGATGGCATACGAAGCTTACGTTGCGGAAAAGCGGAAGACGGTGAAGGCGGTGGGCTATTGGAGGTATTTTTCCGCCTTCCGCGTGACGGGAGTTTGGGAGCAACGGAAGCGGAGCGACGATACCTATCGGCGGTTAACGGATCCAATATTGCTTCCGGATCCCGAGTCGATGATCGGTACCGAAATGGAGAATAGCAAGATTGATCTTTATTTGAAGAACGGCGGAACATACCCGATCTCCTATATGCAGGTTTATATCAAGCATCGGAACCTGGAAAACCTGATCGTGAGCGGGCTGACCGGCCCGGTAAATCTATTGTTGAATCAATGCGGGTTGCACGATTTTAACTATCGGCAATATGGCGTTGATAAGGATCTGAAGCACATCGACTGGAAGAAAAAACGCCCTTGTGAGATGCTGGGCATGAATAAGCAGGAGTTTGATTTCTTCAGAAAAAACTGCAAATGTGGCGATCTTGATTTTTGGCAATTGATGCGGCGTTACGGCGCCAAGATCCAACGCCTGCCGGAGCTACGGCAGCACGGGCTCCATAATTTAGAGTCGGCCTTTGAAACGGGATCCGATCCGGAAACGGTATTCCGCTACCTGGAAAAGCAGAAAAGGCGGTACCCCACGGATTCGGTCCACATGACAGAACTGCGGGATTACCGCAATATGGTGCGGTTGCTGGGCGACGATATGACCGATCCGGCGGTGCTTTGGCCCCAACGGCTAAAGACGGCCCACGATGATGCCACAGAACGATATACCAAGAAGAAGGCTGACCTTGACCGAAAGGCCTTTAAGGAGCGGTTTAAGACTCTGAGCACCTTTGCCTTTGAATACGAAGATCTATTGATCCGTCCGGTGAAGTCGGAGTCTGAATTGAAAAAGGAAGGCTCTGCCCTGCACCATTGTGTGGCGACCTATGCGAAGAAGCACGCCTGTGGGGAAACGGCTATCTTCCTGATTCGAAAGAAAGCAGAGCCGGAAAAGGCATATTTCACCTTGGAATTTGATGAAAAAGGGCTAAAGGTTCGACAGAACCGTGGGAAATACAATTGTGCCCGATCCGACGATGTGGTGGCTTTAGAAGAAGCTTGGCTTGAATGGATCCGGGGCGGGATGAAACAACAAAAAATAAAGGAGAAAAAGAATGGAACTGCAAAATCAATGTCAAGAGCTGCAACAGCAGCGTAGTATCGAGATCGTGGAAATGGAGATCCACACCCTGGTGCAACAGGCCCAAGTGATGATCCTGAATTATGCGATTGAGGTTGGCCGGCGGCTCACCGAGGCCAAGAGCCTACTCCCCCACGGGGAGTGGGGCAAATGGCTGGAGGAGAAGGTGAATTTCTCCCACAGCAAGGCCAATGATTTGATGAAGATCTTCGAGGAATACGGGGCTGACCAGATCGGCCTTTTCGGGGCGTTTGCAAAATCCCAAACGGTTGGGAATTTGCCTTATACAAAGGCTTTGGCGCTATTAAAAATCCCCTCCGAGGAGCGGGAGGAATTCATCGAAAAGAATGATATTGAAAACAAATCCGTTCGGGAATTGAAGGATCTCATCAAGGAGCGGGATCAGGCGGTAGCGGAAAAGCAGGAAGCCATTGAGCGGGCGGATCAGGTTTTAAAAACCAGCGACGGGCTCCGGGCAGAATTGGAGGAAGCCAGAGCCTCGGCCAAGACCAACGCTGAGCGGGCGGAACAAGCCGCTGAGCGGGAGGCTGCCCTTCGAAAGGAATTGGAGGAGGCCAAGGCCGCCGTTCCCGAAACGCCGGAGCCCGGGGAGATCCCGGAGGAGGTTCGGAAGAAGATCC
>JAZOXD010000171.1:0-5566 GCA_045659565.1 Eubacteriales bacterium
TCCGACTTGATCGATGGAAATCGGGATCGGGAATATCCACCAAATTCCAGCCAACCCAATGGGGCAGGGGAGTCTCATCCCCGCACATATAGGCATTCAGCCAAAGCTTCATTCCGGCTTGGGGTTTCAATTCCCGGCTAAAAATTTCTTCCAAAGCCTTAAAGGGGATCTTGTATTCCAAACTCCAGCATTTGCCGGGCTCAATGGTCACCTTGGGGTCCATATGGGGCTTCAAAGCCGCGGTAATAAAGGGACGGTTGTGGCGGTTGGCCCCTTTGCCGATCAGCATATAGCCCAAAACGTTAGTTTCAATGTTGATGTAATCCTCGTCCTCTGCAAAGGGCTTCAGGAACAGCTCCAGGCAGGTATCCTTCCAAACGTCGCCGTTATCGGCATAGGCCTTGGCCTGAGGGGCTTCAATATTGGCCCAAAGGCGTACCTTCAAAGCTTCCTCGTTGTAAACCAAGGTTACGTGCCCTTCGGGGCGGTAATCGTTCTCCGGCCAATGGTGTTGGTCGATCTTGCCGCCGATCTCTGCGGGAAATTGCAGGTCAGCTGAATAGGAAATGTTGATTTTTTTCATTGTTATCACCTCTTGCCCTCATTATACCTAAAAAAACAGCGAAATGCAACCTATAAAAAGCATCTTGCGTTGCGACGGCGGCCGTGTTATAATAATACGGTAAGTAAAAATCCTTAGGAGGTTGAGCAAATGCCGGAACTGGGCGGATTGTGGGAACTCCCCGATATCAAGGGGCTGGTCCTCTATTTATTAAAGGAAGCCAACTGTGTGGTCACCGAAACCCAATTAACCGAGGTGATGATGGCCGACGGGCTGGTGGAATATTTTGATTATACCCAGGCGGTGGAGCAATTGCTGATCGCCGGGATGATGGATATCCCCTCCGTGGAGGAAACCAGCAGCTATAAAATTACTAAATTGGGCCTGGAAGTGGAAAAGGAATATGAAGCCCGTATTCCCTATAATGTGCGGAGCAAGGCCCTGGAAGCGCTGAAGGCTAACCTGCGTAAAAAGCGGGAGGACGAAGAAACCTGGACCGAGATCAAGCGCTCGGAAACCGGCTTTGCCGTTACCTGCACCACCCAGGAACAGGGGGAAGTGCTTCTTTCCTATACCATCCTGGTGCCGGAGCAAAAGGATGCCTATTACGCTGCCGAGCGGTTTAAAGAAAATCCCGCCTTCTATTACCAGCGCATTATGGAATTGGTGCTGGATGAAAACCTTTTTAAAAAGACCGAATAATCTTCAAAAGCCTTCTTCGACAGAAGGCTTTTATTTTTTTGAAAAAATTTTCAAAAAGTGTTGACATTTAAAAAAGTGTATGGTAATATAATGTTGTAATCAATACAAAATTGTAACCGATTCAAAAATGAGTCAAAAAAGGAGAGCGAAGATGGAAGCCATTCAAATGCTTCAGGAAAAAGGAATTCGCCCTTCAATGATCCGAATTATGGTTTTGGAATATTTGTTGGAGCATCGGATTCATCCAACGGTGGAAGAAGTCTATGGCGCCCTTTTGGAAAAAGCGCCAACTTTGTCAAAAACTTCGGTTTATAACACACTTCACCTGTTGGCAGAAAAAAATATGATCCTCGAGATCACCATCGATCCCGCCAAGGTGCGCTACGATGCAGATACCTCTCTGCACGGCCACTTTAAGTGCGATCAATGCGGCGAAGTTTGGGATTTCGCTGTGGGCCAGGTTCAAACCTCTTTGTCCAAAGAGTTTGATATAAAAACAAAAGAAATTTATTTCACAGGCTTGTGCAATAAATGCAAAAATTGATTTTTTAAAAAGAAGGAGAAAAGAAAAATGAAAAAATTTGTATGTGGTGTTTGCGGTTACGTTCACGAAGGGGATGCTGCCCCCGAAAAGTGCCCGGTATGTAAGGTTCCTGCCGAAAAGTTTTCCGAAATGAAGGAAGGCGAAGCCCTGGCTGCCGAGCATGAATACGGCATCTATGCCAAAACCGTTAAGAATAATCCCGATATCAGCGCCGAAGATAAGCAATTCATCTTCGAACAGCTGATGGCTAACTTCAACGGCGAATGCGCCGAAGTGGGTATGTATCTGTGCATGGCCCGCATTGCCCACCGTGAAGGTTACCCCGAAATCGGCCTGTATTGGGAAAAGGCTGCTTTTGAAGAAGCTGAACACGCCGCAAAATTTGCTGAACTGTTGGGTGAAGATCTGGAACCCAATATGAAGGCTTCCACCAAAGCCAACCTGGCTTGGCGTGTAGACTGTGAATACGGCGCTACCAAGGGTAAGTTTGATCTGGCCTCCTGCGCCAAGAAAAACGGCCTGGATGCCATTCACGATACCGTTCACGAAATGGCCCGCGACGAAGCTCGCCACGGCCGTGGTCTGGAAGGTCTTTTGAAAAGATATTTCTAATATAATATAAGGGGCCTTTAGGGCCCCTTTTTTCAAAAAATGATACAGGAGGAAAGCCCCGATGAAAAAATTGTCTGTACTGTTTCTTGCCCTGGGTTTGATCGTTGCCCTTTCTGCCTGCACCATTACGATTGGTAACAGCCCGGAAGAAACAGGCCCCGCAAAGGAACCTTCTTCCGTGCAAGATTCTGCCCCCGTGCAAGACTCTGCTCCCGCCCAAAGTAATCCCCCCAAGGAAGAAACCACCCCTGCCACCCCCAAAAAAAGACTCACCCGGGAACAGGCCATTGATATTGCCTTAAAGCAGGCGGGCCTTTCCCGTGAACAGGTATACGACCTGGATGCGGAACTGGACCGTGAACGGAACGACCTGTATTGGGAAGTGGACTTTGAAACCCGTGAACTTGAATATTCCTATGATATCCACGCCGAAAGCGGTACTGTTGCACGGGTGGAGAAAGATCGGGACTAATAAAAAAAGAGGCTGAAGCCTCTTTTTTTATTGCTCATATTGCGGTATTCTTTTGGGGTGCAGTTGCAAAAACGCTTAAAGACCGTGGCAAAATATTGGCTGGAGGAAAAGCCCAGCCCAAAGGCAATTTCGGTAACAGAACGGTTAGTTTCCTTTAAAAGACCTTTGGCCCGGTCCATTTTATCCTTCAGGATATATTCCCCCGGCGGCAATCCCGTGGCTTGTAAAAAAAGGCCGATAAGGATAGATGATCCATCGGCGCCAGATCTGAAACTCTGATCATTTCCTCCGGGTGGGTGCGGATATAATTCAGACTGTTCCGAATCCGTTCAATGGGGGAGGGGGGCGTGTTTTTTTCGTCATATATTGATTTTTAACGGGCTGTTTGTTAAAATGATTCTAATATGTTTAAGTAGGTGAATCCAATGAAAAAAGAAACTTCTGCCCGGCTGGCGTTGATCGCTTCTATGTTGATCTTCGGGACGGTGGGCCTGTTCCGTAACGGAATCACAATGCCCTCGGCGGTGATCGCCTTGGCCCGGGGCTCCATTGGTGCAGTATTTTTGACGGCTTTTCAGTTGATTCGGGGCAAGGGCTTTGATCAAAAAGCCGTCCGCAATAATCTTTTGAAATTGCTGATCTCCGGTGCCGCTATGGGCTTGAATTGGGTGTTGCTTTTTGAAGCCTATAACTATACCTCCATTGCCGTTGCAACCCTTTCTTATTATATGGCACCGGTGTTGGTCATTTTGGCGGCGCCCCTGCTTTTGAAGGAAAAACTCACCCTAAAAAGCGGCCTTTGCGCTCTGGTGGCGGTGGCGGGGATGATCCCGGTCAGTGGCTTGCTGGGAGGCGGCCTTTCCGGCGGAGATGATGTGAAAGGGATTTTGTTCGGCTTGGGTGCGGCGGTGCTTTACGCCGGCGTGGTGCTGATGAATAAAACCATCCGGGAGATCGGTGCCTTTGATAAAACCATCATCCAGCTGGCCGCGGCTGCCGTAGTGCTGGTGCCGTACGTAGCCTTCAGCGGTGGCTTCAAGGATCTTTCCTGGGGCGGTAATAATCTTTGGCTGCTGCTTACCGTAGCCGTTTTGCATACCGGCGTTGCCTATGCCCTCTATTTTGGCTCCATCGGCCATTTGAAGGCCTCCACTGCCGCCATTTTAAGCTATATCGATCCCGTTTCCGCAATTTTGCTTTCAAGCCTTCTTTATTGGGAATTTCCCGGCTGGTCGGTGTTGTTGGGTGCGGTGATGATTTTGGGTGCAGCCCTGGTCAGCGAATTGCCCTCCCGTAAGAAATAATTGCATATTTCAACATATTATGTTATACTAATATTAGTATGAATCTGAAAGGAGAATTCAAATGGAATTTTTGTGGATTGTTGTTGGTGCATTGGTGCTTTGGATTCTGGTCACCAGTATCAAGATCGTGCCTCAGGCAACGGAATACGTCATCGAGTTTCTGGGTAAATATAAGGTTACCTGGAGCGCAGGCCTGCGGTTCAAGATTCCCGTTTTTGAGCGGGTCGCCGCTAAGATCACCTTGAAGGAGATCGTGCTGGATTCTCCTCCCCAGCCGGTGATCACCAAGGATAATGTTACCATGCGGATCGATACGGTGGTGTTCTATCGGATCTATGATGCAAAGCTCTATACCTATGGCGTTGTGAACCCTGTAAATGCGTTGGAAAACCTCACCGCCACCACCCTCAGAAATATTGTGGGTGAAATGGAACTGGATAGCACCCTGACCTCCCGCGATTATATCAACGGGAAGATGACCGCCATTCTGGATGATGCCACCGATCAATGGGGAATTAAGGTTACCCGAGTGGAACTGAAGAATATCATCCCGCCGGAAGAGATTCAAAGCGCAATGGAAAAACAGATGAAGGCCGAACGGGACCGCCGCGAAACCCTGCTCCAGGCCGAAGGCCATAAGGCCGCCGCCATCACCCGGGCAGAGGGTGATAAGCAGGCGATGATCCTGGCCGCCGAAGGTGAGCGTGATGCTGCCATCGCCCGTGCCGAAGGTGAAGCCAGAGCTCTGGAACTGGCTAAGGAAGCCGAGGCTGCCGGTATCCGTGCCCTGAAAGAGGCCGCTGCCGATGCCGCGGTTCTGGAACTGAAGCGCTATGAAGCCCTGATCAAGCTCAGCGACGGTAAGGCTGCCAAGATCGTGATCCCCACCGATGCGGTCAAGGCCACCACTGATAGCGTGCTGTTCAGCGAGCTCACCGGCCTGGGCGCTGCCACCAATTCTGCCCCCGCTGATCCCGCCGATCCCGCCGCCGCAGATCTCTGCTGCGATAAGTTTAAGAAATAATATTAAAGAGGGAGCCTTTTGTAAAAGGCTCCCTCTTTTAATCTCCCCAGAAAACTTTCAAGAAGTGTTTGAAGGTTCTTCGGGCCCCGGTTTAAATCATCGGCTGTAGTTGTTCGCCCTTCAGCGCCGCCTCTAAGGCGGCGGGTAACTTGGTGAAATCCGCAATGCAGGAGCGGGGCTTGCCATAGGCATCGTCCTGACCGTAGGGAATGAAGTAATAATGGCGGGTGGATTGCAAAATGCCGATGTTTTTTGCCGCCCCGGCCAGGCCGTCGTTGGTAGAAAGCCCGATCAAGATCGGTCGCCCGTTCCGTAGGGTGGATTTGGCCGCCATGGTCACTGCCGT
>JAZOXD010000172.1:0-3437 GCA_045659565.1 Eubacteriales bacterium
GTGGTGGGGGTCAGCGGATCCCGGAAGAAGAGCAATACATCGATTTCTCCATAAGAAATGCGGGCCGCAATCTGATCCTCGCCGCCGTGGGGGCCACTTAAAACCTTATTGATATTCAGGCCGGTCGCCTCGGAGATCAAATTTCCGGTGGTGGCAGTTGCACACAGGTTATGCTTGGCCAAAATACCGGCATAAGCAATACAAAACTGCACCATCAGCTCTATTTTCTTTTCGTGGGCGATCAGAGCAATATTCATCTTTTAAACAACCTCCTATTTTCTCCAGAATGATGCCAGCGGAAGATCTTCCCCCTGCAATCTGGATGCGATATTCAAAAATGCTTTGGCTACATCGGTTTTGCCCTGGGGCAGGATCCCGCCCCCGTTGGAACTGATGACCACCGCATCGTCATGCGGAACCAGGCCCAAAAGCGGCAGAGAAACCGCATCCATTACCTGATCCACATTTTGCAAATAACCCTTTTGCATCATCTGCTTGCGGACCTTGTTAATCACCAGGTCACAGCGCATCCGACGCTGGCTTTCGATCAATTGAGCGGTGCGGCCTGCATCCCGGATAGATGTAAGATCCGGGGTGGCGACCACAATACAGCGTTGAGCACAGTGGATGGCATTGCGGAAGCCTTCACCAATACCTGCCGGTGCATCGATCAATACATATTCATAATGGGTGCCCAGATAGTGGCAAAGCCGCCGGAAGGCCTGTTGATCCAAGGTGTCGGTAAAGCTGACCGAGCCGGCGATAAAATGCAGATTGGGCAAGGTATCGTGAGCGGTGATGCCTTTATTGATGGGGCAACGCCCTTCTAAAATATCCAGCAGGTCATAATTAGCCACACTCTCCATCCCCAGCAGGATATCCAGGTTCCGCAATCCCATATCGCTGTCGATGGCGATCACACTGCTGCCCCGCATAGCCAGAGAAAAAGCCAGATTGGCGCATAGGGTGGTCTTCCCCACCCCGCCCTTGCCGGAAACGATACTGATGATGGTTCCCATTGACGTTTTCCTTTTCCTTCAATATAAGTGTCTTATACTTTATTGTAGCATAAAATATTATTTTCGTAAAGTATTTTTCGCAGATTTTCTGCCATTCCTTACAAAGTTGGGCAAAATTCCAGTTTTTGAGGCAAATGCCGGGGATTCATCTCCCTGCGGCAGCAAGCCACCACATTCCGTCCCAACTGTCGGGCGGCTTCCCTGCCATCGGGAAGGATCTTGACCCGAAGGCCGCCTTCTTCTGCCAGGCATTGGCATTTGGCCACGCCTTCAATTTCGGTCAGTTGCTGGGCCATATCCCCAACACGGACCCCAAAATCACCCACAAAATGCAGTGCTTCCTTCTTCACCTTCAGGGGGACGGGAGATACGGTCAGCAGCCCTTTTCCGCCCAGCGCCTCAAAGGCCCGGGGGGCGAATTTTTCCATCAGGACACTCAAGTCTTTACCAATCTGGATGCCGCCTTGCAAATTGCTCCATTTCCCCTTAAAATAGTCCCCTTCCTGACGGATCCGCCAGAAAAATTCTTCGGTAGCCACCAAAAAGTCCGGGTGACGCTTTTTTAAGAGGGGGAAGGGATCCCCGGCGCTCCAAAGCACCGTTTTGCCGGCGCAAAGAGCGCTGTGGGTGGCCAAAAAGCCCCCTTCCGCAGCAAAGGAATTTTCAATATAAACACTGGCGACCCGTTCCCGGTGGTGCCAAAAGGTTTCCGTAGTGAATTGCAGTTCGTCGACACCGTAAAGGATGGAACGAGCCTGTAAAAAACAACTGGTGCCAAACAATACCACCGCACATTGGTCCCTGTCTTCAAAGGGCAGATCCCCTGCCCGGTACTGATTTTCGTTAATCAGATCCTCCATCGAATAGCCCGAAGAAAGATCCTCGTTGTCCCCGCGACATTCCTTCAGATAAGCGGCCTTTTCCTTGCCGGCTAGGTCTGTCTCCGGCTTACAGAGCACCAGACTTCCGGCGGGGATCGGAGTAAAGCTGCCGCAATAATCCCGGTACCGATCCGGGGTGGTGATCAGCACCCGGGCGTCAGTGGTCTTCATCTGCAGATAAAGTTCCCGGGCAGAAGATACGGGATGCGCCAACACGGGGATTGCCCCCAGCCGGGAAAGCCCGTAAAAGGAGGTGAGCAGATCGGGACAATTGGGTAGCCACAGGCAGACCCGTTGACCCGGCTCGATCCCCATCTGGCAAAAGGTATTATAGGCATATTCCGCCCGGGTAAGCAACGCACCAAAGGTCAGATTCCTGCGCCCGAACAGCAATGCGGATTCGTACCGCATGCGATAGGCCGTCTGGCGAAAGGCCTTATAAATGGATTCAAACTGATTTTCCTGCATATCAATCCTCGTCGGTGGTCGGGGTGGTAGTTTGGTTCGAGAGCGTCTCGTCCACCAGTTCACAACCCACATAGAGATAGTTGGTGGTGGTTTCGGCCACGCCATCAATCATTTCGGTTTCAGTTTCGGCCTGAAGGGTAATGGAAAGACGGCGAGAGAAGCGGGTCTTGTCCTCGGAAACATCCCCTTCGATCAAGCCGTTGCTGTAATAAAGATCGGTGAACAAGGTATACGTTCCCTGGGCTTCGTCATATTTCACTTCGATGACATCCGGCGCCAGGAATTCTTCCACCGCAGAGGGTTCCACCTTGTAGCATTTGCTGAACTTATCATATTTGAAGGTGCCGCAAACGTCCACGGTATGGTGTTTGATCTTGCCGGGATAGTTAAAGCTGTAAAGGGCATATTTTTCCACATCCTCCCGGGGAACCAGGAAGGTGTTATCGTCACGGTAGGTATAAATCCCCTGATCATTGGCCTCGATGGCCTGCCAGATGCCGTAGGAGATCAGGTAATCGGGATGCAGGCTTAACACCTCGGTAAAATCCGGGGGATTCTGCTTTACGAAGTTGGCGATATACAGTTCAAAAAACTCTTTGCTGCCTTCTTCCAGCCCGGAGGTACGGACTTCCTCAAAGGGAATATCCGCCGGGATAACCGAAGGGTCTATCCCCTCGGTATAGATATTTTCGGGCTTGAACCGATGATAGATCTTATCAACCCCCGAGATCACCAGCAAGCAACAAAGGCTCAAAAAAGCCAGGCCGATGAAAAAGGTAAGCAGCTTATGCCAATATTTACGAAAGAAATCCAGAATTTTTTTCATTCCGTCAGTCACTCCAATAATTCTAATATATAATTCCACAGTATATTATTTTACCGCTTTTTTGTCCAATAGTCAAGTTGCGGTTGCAATATTCCGGGGATTTGTTATATAATAGGGGCATCAGAACAAGATAAAGGACGATCATTATGGAACTTTTAGCCCCCGCAGGAGATTTCAAATCCGCCCGCAGCGCCGTTGCCAACGGCGCCGGCGCCATTTATGTTGGCGGGCAAATACTGAACG
>JAZOXD010000173.1:0-1450 GCA_045659565.1 Eubacteriales bacterium
GGCGGTGTCCTTTGGGCTGGTGGGGCTGGTCTATATCCTAATGTTGCTGTTTGCCTACCAGCGGCAGGTAACCCGCTATACCCTGCAGATGGAACGCCGGGATCGGCTTTTGATGCTGGGCTTCGGCTCGCTGATGGCAGGCTTTGCCTTGCAAAGTGTCTTTGACTATACCTGGTATAATTACCGGGTGTTCCAGCTTTTCTGGATCGTTTTGGCCCTGGGCTTCGGGGCGGTCCGAATCTTGAAAAAAGGAGAAAAGGAACATGCTTAAACGAAAATTGAACTGGCTGGACATCACCCTGATTGCGGTGGTGGTTCTGGCTCTGGCGGCCGCGGCTTGGTATTTTACTCGGGGGGGCGAGGTAATCGCCTCTAATCAATCAGATTATGTGATCACCCTGCGATTTACAAAAGAAACCACCCATCCCACCGATTATTATGAGGTGGGGGATCAGTTGTTCCAGACCAATAAGACCCTGATCGGTCAGATCCTTTCCTTGGAAGAAAAGGATCTGGTGGACGAGGAATTCAACCCCGTGACCGGGGAATATAACCGGGTTGTTGATCCGGAGATCAAACAGATCGAAATGAAGGTCAAGGCCACCGGCGAGATTAAAAACGGCATCTTGATGGTAAACAGCGAGGAACTGTATGTGGGCCAAAAGTTTTATCCCCAGGGTCTTTCTACTCGGTCCACGATGGAGATTCGGAACATTGAGGAGGCGGCAGAATGAAATTTTTAGACGATAAGGGCCGCTTGTTCGGCAAACTGAATGTATTTGACCTGCTGGTCATTCTGCTGATTTTGGTGGGCGCTGTTGGGATGGGTACCCGGCTGGTGCAAAAGGAAGAAACCGCCCTCAATTACCAAAAGGCAGTGACCCAAATGGAACTTTTGGAATGCCCGGAATATGTGGCCAACGCCTTTCAGGTGGGGGATACCCTTTACGAAAAAGAGGTGGAGGTTGGCAAGGTGACCGCTGTTGAGGTGGTGCCCTATGAGAGTCTGGAGCTGATGAGCGACGGTACCTCTAAGTATGTCCCTCATAAAATTCTCTACACCGTTAAGTTGACGGTGGAAACCGACCGGCTGTTGGTGACCAAGGAGGGCATTGCCGTGAACACCCAGGAATGGCTGAACGGCACCCGGCATAACATTGCCAACGGCAAAGCCAAATATTCCGCCATCATCCGCTCTGTTACCCCCTCCGAGCCGTAAGCGGGGTCAGCGGACCCGCCTGCGTGCCCCCTTCAAAGGGGGACAACCCACAATAAACCTAAAGTTTGCATAGTGCCCTGCGGGAATGAACCATCTCCCGCAGGGCTGTTTTTATTGGAAGGAACTTTTGTGGGTTGAGGGGGTAACAATCACTCCCAATGCGCAATGAAGATCCCAAATCCACAGTATTTCCCTTAAAAATAAATCAGTGCCCCGGGAGGTTGGTCATTC
>JAZOXD010000174.1:0-8637 GCA_045659565.1 Eubacteriales bacterium
TCTTATAAATGGAGGAACTTTGACGATGCGCCCCAATGCTTTTTATGCTGTGGATGAAAAGGGGAAACAATTCCCTTTTGAACAGTTTGATGATGGCCAAACGTTACGGTTGACCTTAAAAAAAGCGGTGTTTCAGAAGGCGAAACAACTGCGGCTTTTGACGGAACTCAGCGCCGCAGAGGCGGGGGAGGAGGGCTATTATATCCTGCCCCGCACCCTGGGAATGACCGGCGAGATCCAGACCTTTTTCACTCCTCGGGAAGATCAGGTCTATACCTATAACCGCCCGGTGATGAGTTGGTACGGCATCAAGAAAAAAGATTTTTGTTGCCTTGTGCGGGTAGAGCGGAATTATTATTACAGTTACGAGATCAAGGTAGAAAACAGCCTTTACACCGCCTGCCCTCTCTTTGATTTTACCACCCACGATCCCGCCTACGACGATATCCGTCTGGAGCTGGTATTCCTGCCGGAGGATGCGGATTATAATACGATGGCCCGCACGGAGCGGCAACTGCGGCTGGAGCGGGACGAGATCCGCACCTTAGCCGAAAAATGCCGCAAAGAGGCGGTGGAATACGCCCGCAAATACCCGGTGATCCGAATTCGGATGGGTTGGAAACCCAGCCCCAGCCCTATGCTGATCCAAACCGAGAGCAACGAGCCGGAAATGTTCGTGGCCTGCGATTTTGCCCGGGTGCGGGATATTGCCGACGAATTGAAGCGCCAAGGGGTGGAAGGAGCCGAACTGCAATTGGTGGGCTGGAACCGCAGCGGCCACGACGGCCGTTTCCCCCAGCTGTTCCCCGCCGATCCACGGTTGGGGGGCGATGCAGAACTGAAAAAGACCATCGACTATGTGAAAACTCTGGGCTATCGCATCTCCACCCACACCAATACCATTGATGCCTATCCCATCGCCGATACCTTTGAATGGGACGACGTGGCGGTGGATCGGGATGGCACCTATAACCAGACCGGCCATTACAGCGGCGGCCTGGCCTATCGGGTCTGCATGGAAAAACAGTTGAAAAACACCAAGCGGGATCTGCCGCCTCTGGCAGCCTGCGGTGAAAACGGCCTGCACTTCACCGACGTGATCTCCATCGTTCCCCCGGATGAATGCCATTCCCCGGACCACCCCTGCAACACCAATAACAGCATTGTGCTGGCCCAGCGGATCATGGAATATACCCGAGGTCTCTTCGGAGGCTTTTCCTCGGAAGGATGCATGGATTTTGCCCTGAAGCACCTGGACTTCGGCCTGTACGTTTCCTTCGGGGACGGCTTCGGCAAAAAAGAGATCCCCTTTGCGGACCGGCACCTGCCCCTCTGGGAGGTGGCGTACCACGGCATCGCCCTCTATAACCCGGTGGCCACCACGGTAAACTTCAGCGCCCAGCCCCCGGTGGATAAGCTGACCCTATTGATGCGGGGCGGTAAACCGGCCATGTATTTTTATTCCAAGTTCCGCGCCAACAACAAGAACTGGATGGGCGAAAACGATCTGACTTGCGCCACCGACGAGGCTCTGCAATGGAGTGTTGGCAAGGTGAAGGAAGGGCTGGAGGACTATCGCCCCTTTGCAGATCGACAGTTGATATTTATGCATTCCTATGAAATGCTGGAAAACGGCCTGCACGTCGCCACATACGAGGACGGTGCCAAGGTCTACGGCAACTTCACCGATCAGCCCTTGACCGTCGACGGCATTACTTTAGAACCCTGGGGGTATAAAATCGTTGATTAAATAACAAAGAGCCTATGCTTGATGCATAGGCTCTTTCTCTTATTCATAATATCTCACTTCATTATCATCGATACAATAAGGAGAAAACAAACTGATAATCTTCGCTGTATCCTCCGGGGTAGCCACCGCATACTTTTCGGAATCCCGATAATAAAGATAAGCGGAACCATCCTCCTGCACCGAAAGATAAAGATAGAATTGGTAATAGATCCGATAGGTGGCCTTGCACTTCACGTCGGTCTTTTTCTCTCCCTTGGTGAAAACATCGTCCAAAAGGTCCCGAAGGGCCCGGCTATCATCGTTGCGGAACTTATATTGACGGGTGGGCTCTCCATACACCACCACGTAGGCGTCTTTATCCTCCCTGGGCGGCGGCGTATAGCGATCGGTCTCCAGGCAGGAGGCGGCCAACAGGCTTTGAATTTCGGCAACCTGTTGGGAATTCAGATTGGCCTTTTTGTTGTAGACATTGATGACATAGGGTCTTTTGCCCTCTAAATCGGCCCAAAAGTAATAGGTGTCAAAATTGATGGTATAGGTTCCTTTCAGTTCCTTAATTTCCGTAGTATATTCCAAGGAGTCAAAAAAACTCATCCATTGAACCGTACGTTCATCCTTCAATTCAAACCTTCCCGGGGGGCCGCTGATCATCATCGAAGGTATCTCTTCCAAAGGCAAGCGGTTTTTGCTTGTGAGCTGGCGTCTAAAGATCGCCAAAATCTGATCTCGCTCTGTTTTGGTCAGATTTTTCTGTTTGCCGTTGATGCGGATATGGCAATCGTCGCTCCATTCTGCAATGGCCACGTTATAGCGCTTTTCCCCAAGGATAAGATAATCGGGTCCTATACATTTGCACATATCCCCGTCAAAGGTCAGCCCGTTGATGAATTTTGCCAATATCTTGGAATCTTCATTATCAAATTGATACTTCAGTTTAACTCCATAGCGGTTCTGTTCCACAGAAATTGCGGTGGTAGGCGGTTCTTTCTCCTCCGGCGCATCTTCCGTATCAGTGGGAACTTGCTCTGCCGGATTTTCTGTATCAACAGAAGGTTGCCGTTTTTCCAAGTCGGGTTCTTCATCCGAATTATTTTGATTCCCTTCGCCGTTTTCAACAGGTTGATCCTTTTCCGTTTCATCGGGGTAATCAAAAACCACTTGGCTGTGGGGCTGACACCCGCTCAAAGCCAAAAGGCCCAATATTAATGTAAAGCAAAGCAAACGTTTAAGCATAATAGGGCACCTCGTTTTCTTTTACGCAATGGGGGGTGAACCATTCAATCAACTGCTGGGCATCCTCTTTGGAGATCACGATATGCCGCTCACGGGGTTTATCGTAAAAATGAGCGGAACCATCCGATTGAAGGGAAAGATAGAGATAATCCCCATTATAGATCCGATAGGTCGCCTTACAAGTGCAGGAATTTTCTTTCTTCCCATTGGAGAATCGCAAATTGCCGATCCAACGAAGGATCTTTGCGGAATCTTCGTTTTTGAATCGGTATTGAAGGTTGGGATCTCCGTAAGCCACCACGTAAACCTCCCCTTCGGCGGATTCCTTTCGGTTTTCGTCCCGGCAGATGCGATCCAGAATCGCTTTCAGATCCTCCAGCCGATCCCCCACTTTTGCTATTTTACCGTCAAAATTAAACAGATAGGGTTCCTCGGCCGAAAGATCGCCCCATACCCTAACGTCCATCATATCGATCCGCAGAGGTGCCGAATAGGCATCGGTGGATTCATCAAATTCCAGGGAATCGATCAGGTCCCCCAGCAAAAGTCCGTCTGCGCCATAGGTGGAATAATATCCATCTGCGGTTCGGACACCCACGAAAATATTCTCTTCCCCGCCGGGCAAGCGATTTTCTGCGGTCAGTTGGCGCTTAAAGATGGCCAGAATCTGATCCCGCTCCTCTGCGGTCAGATTTTTCTGTTTGCCGTTGATGCGAACGTAGCAATCGTCGCTTCCTTCCGCAACAGCCACGTTATAACTCTTTTCACCAAGGGTAAGAGCATAAGGGCCCATACATTTACACATATCCCCGTCAAAGGTCAAGCCGTTGATGAATTTTGCCAATGTTTTGGCATCTTCGTTATCAAACTGATAGCACAGCTTTGTCCCAAAACGATCTTCCTCCACGTAAATTGACGTTTCCTGCTCCGTTTCATCGTCGGTCGTTTCCTGCATATCGGGTTCTGCCTCATTGTCGGCGGCCGGATAGTCCAAAATTTCATTCTCCCGAGGTTGGCACCCGCTCAAACCCAAAAGACTTAATATTAACACGAAGCACATCAAACGTTTAAGCATAATAAGGCACCTCGTTTTCATCCAGGCAATAGGGGGTGGCCCACCCCAGCAGCCGATCCGCCTGGGCTTTGGTCAAAGAAGCGTGGCGCTCCCGATCCCGTTGATAAAGGTAGCCGGAGCCATCTTCCTTCAAATCCAGATAATAGCGGTCCCCTGTTTTGGTCACAAAGCGGTAATCCGCCTTCAGATTCCCGGGAACCCCGCTTTTATAAACCAAATGCTCCAGCGTTATGGTAAGAGAGCGGCTATCCTGATTTTTGAATTTATATTGTCGGGTGGGCTCTCCGTAAACCGTAATATAGGCATCCATCAAATAATAATCCGAAAGTTCTGCCCGGTTGGCCTCAATGCAGTTACGCTCCAAAAAGCGCTTCCATTGATCGGTATCCTTCTTTCCCAGAGGGCCGGTTCCGTTCAGGAAGGGTTCCCCCTCCAGGGTGAGCTGAAGCTGATAGGTTCCAATGCAGATCACGTAATCGGCGTCATATAGCTTTTCTTCGTTGGCCTCCCGTTCCATGGCCCAACTGATCAATTCCTTGGTATCTTCGTTGGTGAACCGATAGGTGGGGATGCCTTCCCCTTTCAGATGGATCACCATTGCCTCGGCCTTTTCCCATTCGCCGGGCTGGCGATTTTCTTTCACTTTGATTTGATCAACCAAAGCGCGGATCTGCTCTCCTTCCTCCTCGGAAAGATCATATTGACCCCCTTTGGTTTTGATATGCTCCGGTGCGATATGATAAACCTCGTCCCCGATGATCACCCGGGTCCGGCCAATGCACTCGCAAAGGCGATTGGGATCGTAAGAGAAGCCCCGAAGCATTTTGGCCAGATCACCGGTCACCCCGTTTTCTGCCCGATATTCCACCTGCCAATAATCCTCTACAGAAAGAGTCAACGCCACAGGTTCCGGCGGTTCCGTTTCCATATCGACGGGGATTTCATCGGTAGGATCCTGCTTGTTGGGCTCTTCTTCTCGAACGTCTTTGCCGGTTTTTTGAGTTTCCGACTCAAATTCAAAAATTTCTTTCCGGGGTTCACACCCGCTCAGGGTCAGAAGCCCCAAAATTAAAAGCGCAGATAACCATTTTTTCATTCCAAAGCACCTCCTTTTGATAGTAAAACGATTCAAAGCAGGGAATTGTTGCAAAAAAAAATTTTTCTTTTACTTTTACTTTTTCTAATTTTATGTTATCATAGTGAAGTAATTTTGTAAAGAGGAGTTCATTATGTTTTGCGGATACGATATTGACGAAAAATTACTGGCTATGGCCAAAGAGGCGGAAGAGGAACTGAAGCCCGTTTTTGCCCGATTCGAAGAAATTGCCCTGATTAACTCCGGGAAGGTGTTACGGGCTTTCCAGGAATTTGGGGTGAACGGCAGTGATTTTATCGAAGTAACAGGCTACGGCTATTACGACGGCGGCCGTGAAAAATTAGAAAAAATCTATTCCCGCATCTTCGGGGTAGAGGATTCTTTGGTGCGGGTTCAGATTATGAGCGGCACCCACGCCCTGGGGCTGACCCTGTTTGGCCTTTTGAAGCACGGGGATACCATGATTTCTATCACCGGGGAACCCTATGATTCCCTGCGAAGCATTATCGGCACCGAGGGCAACAGCCGTAATTCTTTGATGGCCAACGGCGTTCAATATGAAGAAATTGGCCTGGTGGATAACGATTTTGATATTCCCGCCATTCAGGAACGGCTGAAAAAGGGCGGTGTAAAACTCTTGGAGATTCAGCGCAGCCGCGGCTATTCCCAACGCAAGAGCCTGACGGTGGACAAGATCGAACGGGTGTGCAAAGCCATTCGGGAAATTGATAAAGAGGTCATCATTATGGTGGATAACTGCTATGGTGATTTTGTGGAAGAACGGGAACCCACCCAGGTGGGTTGCGACATTCTGGTGGGTTCTTTGATGAAGAACCTGGGTGGCGGCGAAGCCAAAACAGGGGGCTATATCCTGGGCCGCAAAGACCTGGTGGAGGACGTGGCAGAGCGCTATTCTTCCCCCTGCATCGGCAAGGATCTGGGCGCCAACCTGAACCAGAACCTTTCCCTTTACCGTGGCCTTTATATGGCGCCTTCCGCCGTATGCAACAGTTTGAAGACCATGAGTTTTGCCGCATTACTGCTGGAAAAGTTGGGCTTTAAGGTGGATCCTCTCCACGATGAAACCCGCACCGATATTGTTCAGACCATTGATATGAATACCCCCGAAAACCTGGTGGCCTTTTGCAAGGGCATCCAGCAGGGTTCCCCCGTGGATAGTTTTGTAACCCCCTTGCCCGCGCCCATGCCCGGGTACCCCCACGATGAAGTGATGGCCGGCGGCAGCTTTATCACCGGTTCCACCATCGAACTGAGTTGTGACGGTCCTATGGTAGCCCCCTATACCGCCTTTATGCAGGGTGGCCTTACCTATGAATACGGAAAACTGGGCATTCTGAACGCTTTGAACAACGTATTAAAAGAACTGAAATAACAAAGGAATCCCCGGCAAGTGCAACTTGCCGGGGATCTTTTTACTTATTATAGTGTTTATAGCCGGGGTGTTTGCCGGTGACTTTATAGTAATTCTCCCGCAGATCGATCAGTTTATCAATCTGGGGCTTTTCGATCTCTTGAGCACCGCCCAAAAGGTGAGCGGTCAGGGAGATTTTGGCAAACAGTTCCAAAGTCTCCATTCGATAATAGGCGGTGATCAGGTCGGCGCCTACCGTCAGCGCCCCGTGGTTCTGCAGCAGGAACACGTCGTGCTCCTGCAGATAGGGGGTGATGGCCTCCGTCACTTCGTCGGTGCTGGGGGTACCGTAGGGGGTCAAGGGAATGGAGCCGATGGCAATGACCGTTTCGATCATGGAATATTCATCCAGGCTCTTCCCCGCCACCGCATAACCGGTGGCGGTGGGCGGATGGGCGTGAACCACAGCGCCCACGTCCGGCCGCTCCCGATAGCACCGCAGGTGCATTTTGATCTCGCTGGAGGGCTTATAACCGGGCTCCCCCTCCAGAACCTCGCCCTTATCGTTGATGATTACCAACTTTTCGGGGGTGATAAAGCTTTTGCTGATGCCGGTGGGGGTGGCCATAAAGCGACCGTCCGGCAATTTGACGGATACGTTGCCGTCGTTGGCGGCCACCCAGCCCAGCTGCCACATCTTATGGCAAACGTCGCAGATCTGTTCGCGGATTTCTTGATAGGTCATATTGATCTCCTTATTTTTTAAAGCAGGGGCCGTAGGTAGCGCAGGCGCGGTAGTCGGCACCTTCGGGATCCATTCCAAAGGCATTCCAGGCGGCGGGGCGGAAGATCTTTTCTTCCGGCACGTTATGCATACAAACGGGGATGCGAAGCATAGAGCAAAGAGTGATGAGATCGGCGCCGATATGACCGTAGGAGATGGCGCCGTGGTTGGCACCCCAGCTGTTCATCACGCTGTAGGCATCCTTGAACATCCCTTCCCCGGTGGTGCGGGGGGCAAACCAGGTGCAGGGCCAGGTATAGTCGGTGCGTTTCCAAAGGGTATCGGAAACCTGCTCAGGCAGGTGTACGGTCCAGCCCTCGGCGATCTGCAATACGGGGCCCAGCCCCTTCACCAGATTCAGCCGAATCATCGTTACCGGCATTTCCGCTTTGGTTTCAAAACGGGAGGAATAGCCACCCCCGCGGAAGTAGCCCAGGTCGGCATAGTTCCAGGTGGTGTTTTCCATAATGGCCTTTTGGTCGGCTTCGGTCAGGTCGTACCAGGCCTTGATCTCGGCCTCGCCCTTTTCGTTGATCGCGGCGCCGTTGGCATCCAGGCAGCAAGCGCCGGAGTTGATCAGATGGATAATGCCGCCCGATTCAGCAGCGTGACCCTCCAGCTTATAATCGGTCACCCGCTCCACGGATTCGGTGTTCCAGCAGGTGCGCACGTCGGCAAACATCTGTGCCCGATTGGTGAGCAGTTTCATAAAGAGCATTCCCAACCCGTTCAGCACGTCGTTTTCCGTGGCCAGCACGTAGGGCTCACGGGCGCCGTTCCAGTCAAAGCCGGTATTGAGCATGGCCTCGGGGAAGTCGCAGTTGGGGTAAAAATCCGTCCACTGGCGCTGACCCTGGAAGCCGGCGGCAATGGCGTTATGCCCCACCATTTCTTCTTCGCAGCCCTTGGGCAGGTTGGGGTTGCCGTTCATCAGGTCTTTGATAATCACCATCATCTTCACAACAAATTCCCAATCCGCATCCTTGCGGGCCCGATCTTTTTGCAGATTTTCGGGGTTTTTATCAAAGCCCTCGATACAATTTTCCTTCACCCATTTCAGAGCCTTTTGATACTCGGCCTCGTCGTAGATATTCTCGGTCATTCTGCGGATGATCTCTACCTCGTCCACAGATTCCACCCGCATCCCCAGGTAATCCTCGATAAAGGCAGGGTCGATGATGGAACCGCCGATGCCCATACAAATGGAGCCGATCTGCAGATAGGATTTGCCCCGCATGGTGGCGGCGGCAACCGCAGCCCGACCGAACCGCAACAATTTTTCGGCCACGTCGGCGGGGATAGAAGTGTCATCCGCATCCTGCACGTC
>JAZOXD010000175.1:0-9503 GCA_045659565.1 Eubacteriales bacterium
TGATAATTTTGAGAGCGGCAACACCGATCAGTTCACTCTGATCCTGCCAGCGGGGGTTTCGGTTTTTGATATCACCGAATATCAATTGGCTCTGCTGCCCGATGCCAAGGGCGTTTACGGCGAATGGCGTTGCCAATGGGCAGAAATTTCATTCCTGCTGGGGGGCAAGCGCACCACTGTGGCCGCCGATAACTGGCGCACCACCTTTGTCTTTAACCAAAACGCCACCGTGGCACCTCTGGAGCAGGTGGGGCAAAAGAATGCCTACTATCAGCAGATCGAAAGCCTTTATCCCTATGTACTGTCGGTTTGCAAAAAAGGCAGGGAAACGGTCCACGATACCCTGATCAAATCCACCGCACTGAATGCCCTGGGTCTCAGCGACGGCAAGACCCTCTATTTAGAGGTGGAGACGGTGGGGCTGGAAAATCAGACTTCCATTCTGCAGGATCAGCTGGGCACAGTGGCGCTTTCGGAATTCGATCAATTGGATTATGACGGCACCATGGCGCTGCGGGTGGAATTCTATTCCGATGCTGCCGGCAGCTATGTGGTGGATTATCCTTTGGATACCCCGGGTAAGGATGATTTTGAACTGGGCACCCTTTCTGTTTTTGAAGCGGAGATGCCCGCCGGGCTCAGCGTGTTTGATATCCGCTCTATGGAACTTTTGGTGAAGGATCCCGGCGACGCTTGGGCGCCCCGGATGCTTCGGGCCTATCTTCGCACCGACTATGGCGTGAACTTGGAACTGGCCCGTATTACCGACACCACCCTCACCGCCGGGCGGGGGACCTGTGTGTTTTATAATGAACTGATCAATACGGCTGTCAGCCCCTTGGCCTTCGATCTCACCGCCACCTATCAGCTGCCCAAAAACCTGGCCAAGCAGATTGAAGAAACCTATGGCACCGCCGTGACCGGCGTGGCATACAGTATGTACTTTAATGAATTTGATTTCTATGGGCGGCAAAAGTTATTTTATAGCCAAGTGAAGGCTTTATACGGAGGAGAAGACCATGTTTAAACGGATTATCGCCCTTTTGCTGGCGCTTGGAATGCTTTTGGGTCTTTCTGCCTGCAAGCAGGAGGCCGGCGAAATGGGAACCGAGTCCCTTTTGGAAACCGCCGAGATTTCCATGGGCGAAGGGCATTTCTTCTTTGTGGGCAAGGTGCTTTCTGCGGTAAATGCCAATCGGATGATCACCTATTATGATGCTGTCACCGAGCAAAACACCTTCTATCAGGTCGAGATCACCGACGATCTGTTTGGTTGCCTGCCCCAAAAAACGTTGACGGTCTGCATCTATGGAACCTCGGAACATTTTTCCAACCGCAAGCCCTTGGAAAAGGGAAAGGAATATTTCTTCGATGTGCGTCTTTGGGTCGACGAAGAAAAGGCGGTTTACTTATTGCCCACCTTTTATGACGCTTTGCCGGAAAAACGGGGCGAAAAGCTGTATCTGACCAATCATGACGGGGCTTACGATTTGGGTAAGGCTGCCGATTATCGGGAAGCGCTTTTAAAATTGGCGAACCGCACCGGCTATGGCGCCAAAACAATTATGGCGGGAATGGAAAGCCAGTTGGAACTGGCGGTCAAAAACAGCAATAAGGCCCATTTTGAAGAAGTGAAGGTAACGGGGACAGACGAAGCCTTTTTAGCAAAGGTTACTGCCGTTGCTGATGGCCTTTTGGCAAAGGTTAAAAATGCAGAGAAAACCTGGAAAGGAATCAAAGGAGTTTTAGAATGAGTACGATCATAACCGCCCTGCTTTTGGGGCTTGGCCTGGCCATGGATGCCTTTGCGGTATCGGTGACCAACGGAATGTGTTGCAGTAAGTTGAAAAAGCGTTATGCCATCGCCGATGGGCTCACCTTTGGAATTTTTCAGGCGGCAATGCCCCTGATCGGCCTCTTTTTGGGCTTTCGGTTTTTGAAATACATCGAAGCGGTGGACCATTGGATCGCTTTGATCCTTTTGGGGGGCATCGGCGTGAATATGATCGTGGGCGCTCTGAAAAAGGAAGAAGAGGAGGCGTGCCCCGTTAATCCGTTTATGCCCAAAAATCTGTTGGTGCAGGGTGTGGCCACCAGCATCGATGCCTTGGCGGTGGGGATCGGTTTTTCCACCGAACTGGCGTCCTTTAACGAGGCTTATCTTACTGTGGCTATCATTGGGGTTTCCACTTTTGTCATCAGCACTGCCGGTGTGTTCATCGGCAAATTTTTCGGCGGGATGCTGAAGGAAAAGGCCGAAATTTTCGGCGGTGTGATCCTGGTCGGCATTGGCCTGAAAATTTTAATCGAGCATTTGTTTTTCTAACCCCTCCGGGATGTTGGCGAACATCCCGTGTCCCCTTTCAAAAGGGGACAACTTGGGTAATTGCAATTGTAAATAACGGCGCCGTGGGATTGAAGGACCTCCCACGGCGCTGTTTGATTTCTTCTTAACATTAAATCAGCCCTGCGGGAGAAGGTGTATTCCCGCAGGGCTGTTTGCATGATTGCAAGTTCCCCCATTGTCCCCCGGGGGACACGAGGGTTCATTTTAAGTCTTCGTCGTAATGAGCGCGTTCGCCGCCGATGAATTTGGGGCGGGTGCGGGCGGCCAGCAGCAGGGCAGACCCGATGGTCTTTTGGCCCAGCCGGCAGGGCACGGCTACCTCCTTCAGGTGCATTCCGATCAGGGTCCCGCCGATATCCAGACCCGCTTCTGCTCGAATATGCTCCACGGCAACGGGCGCAGTGAAGGCGGCGTAGGCGGCGGTGGCAAAGGAACCCCCGGCCTTGGGTTGGGGTACGGCGTTCACTATGGGGTAGCCCCGTTTTTCAGCCACCCGTTCTTCCAGAATCAAGGCGCGGTTCAGGTGCTCACAGCATTGGGCGGCAACCTCTACCCCTGCCTCTTGTGCGGCGGCATAAATGGCGGCAAAAACCGCCTCGCCCACCTCAAAGGCGGAATGAGTGCCGATCTTTTCACCTAAAATTTCGCTGGAGGAACAGCCTATCACCAAAAGATCGCCGGCCTTCAGCTTGGCCAGTTGGATCAGTTCCTTTACAGCGGTGGTGGCTTCCTGGGTATATTGTGTGTTCATAATTCATATCCTTTCCGGGGGTGTTTTGTATGCAATTAACTTTAGAATGTTTAACGGGCAAAGAAGTGGTGGATTGTTGCAGCGGAAAAAAGCTGGGTTATCCAAAAGATCTGATCTTCGATTGCGAATGTGGCCGCATCGAAGCGTTGGTCCTTTGCAAAAAGGGCCTTTCCCTCTTTCAGAAAGATCCGCCCTGCATCCCCTGGTGCAGGGTAGAGCGCATCGGCGAGGATGTGATCTGGGTGAAGGGGGATTGACTTTATTATAATCGTTTTCCCCTTAAAAAGCAAGAGCCGGTTCTTTCAGAATCGGCTCTTTTATGGTTCGGATGATGTATGTTTCTTTATCGATAAAGCTTACGATCCCGAATCTCTTCGAAATGTTCTTTTGTGGTGCCGGTGGAAAGGGGCTCTAAGTAAAAACGGGATTCTTTGGGGTTTTCAAAGGTTTCGTATTGACCGCCGCAAAGGCCTTCGTGATCGGAACCCCCGGAGATATAAAGCCCCTTTTCCATCCCCAGGGCATAAGCCTGCTTCCGTTCATCTTCGGATAACAGGCCGTGCCATACCTCCAAGCCGTCGATGCCCATTTCGATCAGAGCATCCATATACTGCAGCTGGCCGGTGGGGTGCGCCACCAGAGCAATGCCCCCCGCCCGATGGATCAGATCAATGATCTCGTCTACGTCTTTATAATTGTAAAGGCGGGGCACCTCGCTGCGGTGTTTGCCGAAAAGAGTATCAAAGAAGGGGCGGTAATCCAGATCGGTGGCCAGGCCCTTGGCCTTCATAAGCCGGAACACGTGCTCGTTGCAGAGCCAGGTGATCCCCTTGTTGAATTCCAGCACCTCGTCCCAGGTGATATCGTGGAGATAGCCGATCTTCAAGCCCCGTTCAAAGAGCACCCGGGTCTGATCGGTTTCCCGCAGGCTCATTTGCCGCAGATATTCCTTCATTTCGGGGAACTCGGGATCAAAATGGTAAGCGGTGATGTGAAAGGCCCCCTTTTTCCCGTTGGGGCGGTAAAAAAGGTCGGTCAAGGCGTTGAATTCTGTGCCCAAAATGCTTTCTATCCCCAATTGGGCGCAGGTTTCCATAAATTCTTGGGAACCCGAAGCCACGTCGTGGTCGGTAAGAGCAGCGGCCTTATAGCCTTCTTCATAGGCAATGCGTGCCAGTTGGGCGGGGGTGTATTTACCATCGGAATGGGTGGAGTGAAGGTGAAGGTTTGCATAGAGCTTCATAGTTGGCTTCTCCTTTTTAAATATCCATAATAATCGGTATAATCATCGGGGAACGCTTGGTTTTGGCACTGATGAAGGAAGCTAAGGCATCCCGCATATCGCTCTTGAGCCCCGCCCATTCCAGGTTGCCCTTGGCCAGGCTTTTTTCCAAAGCGGCGGTAACCACCCGGCGGGCTTCCGCCATCAGATCCTCGTTTTCCCGCACATAGATAAAGCCACGGGAAACGATATCCGGGCCGCTGACCAGCTTTTTGGTCTGTTGATCCACCGCAGCCACCACCAGCATGATACCCTCCTGAGAGAGGATCCGGCGATCCCGCAGGACGATATTGCCCACATCGCCGATGCCGCTTCCGTCCACCAGGATCTGGCCGGCGGGAACGCTGCCGCTGATCTTGCCGGAGGTTTTGCTCAACTCCAGCACATTGCCGATGGCACCCACGAAGATGTGTTCGTTGTCCAGACCGGTCTCCATCCCCAACCGGGCGTGGGCCAGCAGATGATGATATTCGCCGTGAACCGGCATAAAGAATTTGGGCTTCACCAGATCCAGGATCAGCTTCAACTCCTCCTGGCAGGCGTGGCCGGAAACGTGAACATCCGCCATTTTGTTATCCACAACGGTGGCACCCAACTTTTGCAGTTCGTTGGTTACCCGGCTTACCAGCCGTTCATTGCCGGGGATGGGGGAGGCGGAAATGATGATCAGATCATTGGCAGTCACCGAGATGGTGCGATGGTCGGAAAAGGCCATCCGGTAAAGGGCGCTCATGGGCTCGCCCTGGGATCCGGTGGTGATCAGGGTCACCTTGTTGGCCGGATGGCGGCTTACCTGCTCCAGGGGGATCAGGGTACCCTTGGGCATCTTCAGGTAGCCCAACTCCTGGGCCACGGCGATAACACCCTCCATAGACCGACCCGAAACGGCCACCTTGCGGCCGTATTGTACCGATGCGTCGATGATCTGTTGCACCCGATGCACATTAGAGGCAAAGGTGGCAACAATGATCCGCTTATCCTGAGCCTGCTCAAAGATGGGTAAAAAGGCTTTTCCCACCTTCTTTTCGGAGGACGCAAATCCCGGTCGCTCCGCATTGGTGGAATCGGCCATCAGCAGTAAGACGCCCTCCTTGCCCAATTCACCCAGCCGCGCCAGGTCGATGGCCCGGCCGTGGATGGGGGTAGTGTCAATCTTAAAGTCGCCGGTGTGAATAATGGTGCCGGCGGGGGTCTTGATGGCGAAGGCTGCTGCATCGGGGATGGAGTGGTTCACCTTGATGAACTCCACCTGGAAGCAACCCCGGCTTACCACGGTGCCGTAGCCCGCTTCGATCAGCATGGCGGTCTTATCCATCTTGAATTCCACCAATTTCCGGCGGATCAGGCCTAAAGTCAGCTTGGTGGCGTAAACGGGAACATTGATCTCTTTTAAAACATAGGGCAGCGAACCGATGTGGTCCTCGTGGCCGTGGGTGATAAAAATGCCCCGGATCTTATCAAAATTTTTGCGCAGATAGGTGATATCCGGAATCACCGAATCCACCCCCAGCATATCGGTGGTGGGGAAGGCCATACCGCAGTCGATAATGATGATATCGTTGCCGTATTCGATCACCGTCATATTCTTGCCGATCTCATCCAGACCGCCCAGAGGAATGATCTTCAACTTAGAGGTTTGGCGGCTGGCTTTGGGTGCCTTGGGCGCCGCCTTTTCGGGCTTTACCGGTTTTTCTGCCTTTTTTTGGGCAGGCTGGGTCTTTTTGGCTGCCGGTTTGACCGCCTCCTTCTTGGCAGGGGCGGCTTTCTTTTGGGGTGCCGCCTTTTTCGGCGTTGATTTTTTCGGCGCCGCCTTTTTGGCGGGCTCGGCTTTCTTTTGGGACGCGATGGATTCGCCGGGAATCGAGGCGCCCCGTTTACCGCTGGCGGCCTGCAACAGATCGTTGTTATTAAGCAGGTCTTCCAGTTTTAAGGGCCCGTTGGCTTTCTTGTTCTTTCGGGCCGCGGAACGTTCCAAAGTTTCTTTTTTGGTTTTTTCCATTTGAACTCCTTCCTGAATTTACTGTATAAAAATTGAATTTATTTTAACCACAACAAAACGACCTCTTTGAAAGGGTACTTTCAAAAGAGGGGATGATTTCAGCAAGCCTCCCACGGCGGTCCGGAGGCTTGAAAGAGCATTTTAAATGCTAAACGTGCAACTCATACAATATCATTATACACCATTCTCGGCTAATTTACAACTATTTATTCAAAAAGCTGTTCTTTACGAAAAATAAAGGTATGCTATGATGAAATTGAAAATAAAAACAGGAGGAATACCCGATGTGGAACGAAATAAAGAACCAAACCGAACGGCAGAACTTTAGGGATGCACTCTGGTTTTTTCACGATAGTTGCATTAAGGAGATCCGCTATTTAAGTGGGGCTTATGTCCCGGAGGAACGGGCGATTGCGTTCTGGTACAGCGCCTGCCGGCTGGAAAATCTGCGCCGGCTCCGGGATTGGAACTTTTTCAATCAGGGTCTTACGCATATAGAGGGAAAGATTTGATCTTTACAAAAAATCGGGTGCACTGATCAGAAAAATATGCTATAATGAAATCATAATAAGGAAGGTGGACTTTGCCGTTTTTTAGGAGGTTCCGGAATGAGTTTTGTTTGCGCAAATGATTTTGCACCCAAGGATGGATTCACGGTTTTTTATAAACAGCCCGGCAGGGTCAAGTCTGATGGCTTCGTTGCGGTTCTCGGTGGCCACGTTTTAACGATTGATGGCGGCCGGGAGGAGGATACCGGGGTTTTCGACTATCTGCTGGCATTGCGCAGGGAATGGCTGAAGGATCGCCCGGAGCTTATCGACGATGCAAACGTCAAATTGACGATCAGTATGTTGCTCACCCACGGGCATCGGGATCATTTCCCCGCCGTTTGGAACATCGTGCGGCATCCGTTTGTTCGGGTGGATCGGGTTTGGTATCCGCCCAGGGCTGCTATGGCCGATGGGGGCACGATCCCTTTATTGACCTTTTATGAAAATCAATATCGCACCCTGCGGAAAGAATTACCGAATGCTCGTTTTACAGAACTAACCTTTGGCGAGCATATCTCCTGCCCGTTTGGGGCGGGAAAACTGGATCTTTACGCTCCGCCCCTGGATTGGACAGAAGGGGAATGCTATGAGATCATCTGCCGGGAAAATGAGAAAATAAAAAACGAGGAAGCCGTCAGCAACGGCACCCTCAATAATAATTCCATCTGGGGCAAACTGACCGTTTGCGGAAAAGCGATCCTTTTTACGGGGGATCAGCGGGATACGCCTCTTGCCATCGATAGTATCATCGATCACCACGGTGCTGAACAATTCCAATGTGACGTACTGAAATATATTCACCACGGTGCACAACGGTATTCCCAACGGCTGATCGATGTTGCCCGGGCCGAGATCGCCGTTTTCTCAACGCCCGCCTGTGGGATCAACCCCCAAGCCGTGGAGGCCTGCGCCGAATACGGCGACGTTTATTGCCTCGACGATGGTGATTTGTTTTTAACGCTGAACGGCGATGGCATCGTTGCCCGGGGCATCGAGCCTTTAAAGAAAAAGAATTGACTTATAAAAAAGCCACCTGCACATAAATGGCAGGTGGCTTTCGCTTCTTTAAAAGAACAAAGCGGCGGCGCCGTAGGAAACAAAGGAAACGATGATTCCTGCGGTAACTACCCCTAAAAAGATAGAAGGGAAGGCGCGCTTTAATTTCATATCCATCATGGCGGCGATCAGGGCGCCCGCCCAGGCGCCGGTGCCGGGTAGGGGGATGGCCACGAAGATGAACAAGCCCCAAAAGGCGTATTTTTCGACGGTCTCCCGTTTGGATTCTGCCCGTCGCTCCAGCTTGGTCAAAAAGCCGTCCAGCTTGGGCATCACCCGGCGGATCCAGGCGAAAATCTTTTTGATAAAGATAATAATGAAAGGAACCGGGATCATATTGCCGATGATGGCAATGGGAATGGCGATCCGCCAATCCAATCCGTGGGCGGTGGCGATGGGAATTGCGCCCCGCAATTCGATGATGGGTACCATCGAGACCAAAAAGGTCATCAGAAGCTTACCCAAAAAGGTTTCCCACAAAAAACGCATTGTAGTCCCTCCGACTAATATTGTAAACAATTCTTACCATACTATATCATAATATTCAGTCAATATCAAGTTTTAGTTCTTCTTTAGAAAAAAAGAAAGATTTTTATGGAATCAACCGTTGACACCGCTTGAATAAAATGGTAAAATTATCTACAATGGAAAATATGTGGTTTTCATTGAAAGGAGATGAAATCAAATGTCGGAATTTTTCGAAATTGCAGGCACGATGCCTGTCGGCAATGTGGTTTTGTTGGGCCTGGGTGTTGTGTTTGTGGGCCTGATCAGCATTGTTGTTTTGTGCAGCCTGATGGGCGGTATTGTGCGGCTGTTCTCCCGTGAAAAGGAAGTGCATGTCCCTGTTGCCCCCGCTTCTGCTGCCCCCGTTGCAGTTCCTGCCGCTATCCCCAATCGGGGCGAGCTGGTGGCCGCCATCGCCTGTGCGGTTGCTGAGGAATTGGGCGCAGATGTAAATGCGATCCGCATCGTTTCGTTGAAAAAGATCTGAGGATCAGAAAAAGTTTTATTAAAAACCACTTTAGGAGGATATTTAAAATGAAAGTTTATAAGGTTAATGTGAACGGTACTCTTTACGAAGTTACTTTGGAAGTGATGGAAGGCGCTGCTCCTGCCGCCGCTCCCGCTGCAGCCCCCGCTGCTGCTCCTGCTCCTGCCGCTGCTCCCGCTGCAGCCCCTGCCGGTGGCGAAAGCGTAACTGCTCCCATGCCCGGCACCATCCTGGCTGTAAACGTTGCCAACGGCGACGCTGTTAAGAAGGGCGATGTGCTCTTTGTTCTGGAAGCAATGAAAATGGAAAACGAGATCATGGCTTCTTGCGATGGTACCGTAGCCGGCCTCAACGTTGCCAAGGGTGCTTCTGTTGCTTCCGGCGACGTGCTTTGCTCCATCCAATAATCTCTTGTTCGGAGGTTATTCCCCATGGCTGAATTACTGAATTCGTTAATTGACTTTTTGAAGCAAACCGGCTTTTCTATGCTGGCCGATGGCGATACCTGGAAATGCCTGATTAT
>JAZOXD010000176.1:0-11478 GCA_045659565.1 Eubacteriales bacterium
TGCTGAAGAAAAAGGACTTTTAAAGCCCGATTCCGTGATCATCGAGCCCACCAGCGGCAATACCGGCATCGGCCTGGCCTCGGTAGCCGCCGCCCGGGGCTATCGCTGCATCATCGTGATGCCCGATTCCATGAGTGAGGAACGCCGCCGGCTGATGAAGGCTTTTGGAGCGGAATTGGTGCTCACCCCCGGCGCAGAAGGGATGCAAGCCGCCATCGAAAAGGCAGAGAAACTGAAAAAGGAACTCCCCAACGCCATCATCCCCGGCCAGTTTGTGAACCCCGCCAACCCCGCCGCCCATTATGCCACCACCGGGCCGGAACTCTGGCAGGATACCGAAGGAAACATCGATTTTTTTGTAGCGGGCGTAGGCACCGGCGGAACCCTGACCGGCACCGGCCGCTATCTGAAGGAACAAAAGCCGGAACTTAAAGTCATCGCCGTGGAGCCTGCCGCTTCGCCCCTGCTTACCGGCGGCAAAGCCGGCCCCCACCCCCTGCAGGGGATCGGCGCCAATTTTGTGCCCGAAATTCTGGATACAAAAATCTATGATGAAGTGTTGCCCATTACCGGGGAGGATGCTTTTAAATACGCCCGGATGATGGGACGAAAGGAAGGGATCCTGGTGGGAATCTCTGCCGGGGCGGCTTTGGCTGCCGCCGTTCAACTGGCCAAACGTCCGGAAAACGCCGGAAAGACCATCGCCGTCCTTTTGCCTGATACCGGCGATCGTTATTTATCAACCGGGATTTTTGACTGATACCGGGGCGCTGCCCCAAACCCCGTTCAAGAAGTTTTTTTGCAAAAAAGCTTCTTGAAAATCTCCAGAAAACTTTCAAACCAATAAAAAAATCCCCTGCCTTGAACGTTTTCGGGAGGGGATCCAAAGGGGAGTACCTTTTTCAAAAGGTACTCCCCTTTTTATATACCAATAAATCAAATTCGATTCGGGTTTTTAAGTAGGTTAATGCCCGGGCTTTGGCGTGGTCTTTGGGCGAGGTGCGATAGTAATATGGGGTCATCTGGAACAGGGCCATAATATGGGCGGGGTCTTTCAGTTCCAGTTCATACCGAACAGGAATCTCCTGCACCAATGTAAGGCCCGGCAGATCCCGGGGCTCCGGCTTATTGAGCAGGGGCGTATCGTAGATCGCCGCTTTCAGATCCCAAAGGTGCTCCCCACCGGGCACCACCCGAAAAAGGCAACCGCCTTTTTTCAGAACCCGGGCATATTCCTCCGCCGCCAAGGGCGAAAAGATATTCAAAAGCCCATCCAAACTTGCGTCTGCCAAAGGCATTCCATAGCAACTGGCCACCGCCAGCCCGGCAAATTCAAAGCGTTTTGCCGCCCATCGCAGGGCATCCTTGGAGATATCAAAGCCATAAACTTCCCCTTGGGGAAAGGCCGCCGCCACCGCAGCGGTATACCAGCCCTCGCCGCAACCCGCATCGACAATTTTTGCGTTTTGGGGACAATGGGCCCCCCCCGCCTCTGCCAAAGCATTCCGCAAAGGCAGGTAATAGCCCTGTTCCAAAAAGTTCCGGCGCGCCTCCACCATTCCCTTATCGTCACCGTGTTGCCGGGCAGAGGAACGCTGGCTCATCAATAAATTTACATACCCCTGCCGCGCCACATCAAAGGAGTGGCCTTTGGGGCAGGCATAGCGGTTTTCCTGCCGGGTCAGGGCCTCCCGGCAGAGGGGGCAACAAAGCAAAGTGTTCATTCCCGGCCTCCGATCCGCTCATAGATCAGCGGCAGCGTTTCAGGCGCCGCTTCCCCGAAAGTAAGGGCCTGCAGATAACATTTTTCGGCGGCGGGCAGCTTGCCTTCGTCGTTAGCATATACCAAAGCCAAGGGTTCACCCTTTTCGGCCCGATCGCCGGTTTTCTTTAAAATTTTTAAGCCAACCAAAGGATCGATGGCATCCTCCTTGGAGGCTCTTCCCGCCCCCAACAGCATGGCAGCCAATCCAATCTTTTCCGTATCCATATGGGTGATATAGCCCGATTCCGGAGCTTTCAGTTCCTGGATAATATCGGCTTCGCCCAATTCTTCAAAGGCCCGAAGATCCCCACCCTGGGCGGCAATCCATTCCTGCATTTTAGCAAAAGCCGTTCCGTCTGCAATGACTTTTTCCGCCTGCTTCCGACTCTCTTCCCGGCTCTGATCCAAGGCCAGAGAAAGCATCTCCGCCGCCAGGTTCAGACAAACTTCCCGAAGGTCGTCAGGGCCGCCGCCCTGCAACACCTCCATAGCCTCCTGTACCTCTAAGGTATTGCCCACCGCCAGACCCAAAGGCAGATCCATATTGGTGACCAGGGCAGCCATTCGCCGTCCGCAGGAACGACCGATGGACACCATTTCCTCTGCCAGTTCCCGGGCGGCTTCCGGGGTCTTCATAAAGGCGCCGCTGCCGCATTTTACATCCAAAACAATGGATTTTGTGCCCGCCGCCAGTTTTTTGCTCATAATGCTGGAAGCGATCAGGGGCACCGAATCCACCGTAGCCGTTACATCCCGCAACGCATAAAGTTTTTTATCGGCGGGGGCCAGATTTCCGCTCTGCCCCACCACCGCCAGGCCGATTTTTTGCACCTGAGCGATAAATTCTTCCGGTGAAAGTTCCACCCGATAACCGGGGATGGATTCCAATTTATCCACTGTCCCGCCGGTATGCCCCAGGCCCCGACCGCTCATTTTGGCAACGGTTCCGCCCAGGGAGGCAACGATGGGTGCCAGAATCAGGGTGGTTTTATCCCCCACCCCGCCGGTAGAATGCTTATCCACAGTTTTTTCGCCCAGAATGGAAAGTTCCACCTGATCCCCGCTTTGGGCCATTTCTTGAGTCAGCAGAGCGATTTCGGCAGGGGTCATCCCCTTAAACCGCACGGCCATGGCCCAGGCGGACATCTGATAATCGGGAATCCGGCCTTTGGTAAAGCCTTGGACCAAAAAGGCGATTTCTTCCCCGGAAAGTGGGATTCCGTTTTTGGTTTTTTCGATCAGGTCAACTGCTCTCATAACGTTATTTCTTCTCCGTTTTTCATTTCCGTCCCGAACCAACGGGCCACCGTTTGCCCCACATCTGCAAAAGAGGCTCGGGTGCCGATATTTTTGGGTGGGATTCCGCCGCCATAAATCAGGATCGGGATATATTCCCGGGTATGATCCGTATGGCCATCCCCGGGATCACAGCCGTGGTCTGCGGTGATGATCAGCCGGTCCTCCGGCTTTAAGGCCGCCAGCAACTCCGGCAAAAAGGAATCGAATTCCGAAAGGGCGTTGGCGTAGCCTTCCACATCCTGGCGATGGCCGTAAAGCATATCAAAATCCACCAGATTCACAAAGATGAAGCCTTCAGCCTCTTCCTTTGCCAAACGCAACGCGGCGACCATTCCCTCGCGGTTGCCGTGGGTAAGAATACTGCGATCGATGCCCCGCCCGGCAAAAATATCGATGATCTTGCCCACCGAAAGGGTGGGTACACCTTTTTTCTGCAAAGCATCCAAAAGGGTTTCTGCCGGGGGTTCCAGAGAGAAATCCCGGCGGTTGGCGGTGCGCTGATAGCAACCGGAGGTGCCGATAAAGGGACGGGCGATCACTCGTCCGACGCCCCATTCGCCCACCAATAATTGACGGGCGATTTTGCAAATTTCATATAATTTCTCCGGCGGAACCAGCTCTTCGTGGGCGGCAATTTGGAATACGCTGTCTGCCGAAGTATAAACGATCAGCTTGCCGCTCTTCACCGCTTCTTCCCCGTAATCGGCAATAACCTGGGTACCGGAATAGGGCTGATTGCATAACACCTCATAACCCGTAGCCCGGGTGAAAGCCTTGATGCATTCTTGGGGGAAGCCCTTGGGGAAGGTGGGCAAGGGCTGTTCGGAAACAATGCCCGCCAGTTCCCAATGACCAACAGTGGTATCCTTTCCCCGGGAACGCTCCATCGCCCGTCCATGGGCAGCGATGGGGGCCAATTCCTGCCCCAAAAATTCCAAGCCCTCGATATTCCCCAGGCCCATTTTCTTCAGGTTGGGGATGCAAAATTTGTTGCTTTTTGAAATGCTTTTCAGGGTGTGGGCACCGGCATCGCCAAAATCAGCAGCATCAGGCTGCGCCCCCGCCCCCAGGCTATCTAAAACGATCAATATGGTTTTCATCTTGCAAGCTCCAAAGCCAGATCCATCATCTGGGTGAAGGAGGTCTGGCGTTCTTCAGCGGTGGTGGCCTCGCCGGTCAGGATGGAATCGGAAACGGTGCAGATGGCCAAGGCCTTCTTACCTGCCCGGGCGGCATTCATATAAAGGGCGGCGGCTTCCATCTCCACCGCCATAACCCCCATCTTCCCCCAGGAGAGGGTGTCCCCTTCCCCATCGCAATAGAAGGTATCGGAGGAAAGCAGGTTGCCCACATGATAGTTCAGCCCCATCTGTTCGGCAATTTCTGCGGCTTTACGCAAAAGACCGAAGTCGGCGATGGGCGCAAAGCTGCCGGGCAGATGATATTGCTCTGCATAGGCGGAATTGGTGCAAGCACCGGCACCCAAAACAATATCCCGAATCGCCACATCCTCTTGAATGGAGCCGGCAGAGCCAATCCGCAGAATCTGTTCCACCCCAAAGAAGTTGAAAAGCTCATAACTATAGATCCCCATAGAGGGCATCCCCATTCCGCTGGCCATGACAGAAACCTTGCTTCCTTTATAAAAGCCGGTATAGCCCTGGATGCCCCGGACATTATTTACCAGTTTGGCATCCTCCAGAAAATTTTCGGCAATAAACTTGGCCCGCAGGGGATCCCCGGGCATCAGAACGGTTTTGCCGAAATCGGCGGGGGTTGCATTAATATGCGGTGTCGGATAAGCCATCCTTTTTCTCCTCCTTCACTAATTTCACAACGGCGCTGGTGCCCAGCCGGGCGGCGCCCAGATTGATAAAATCTTCTGCATCCTTCAGGGAGCGGATCCCCCCGGCGGCCTTCATTTGCACCCCTTCCCCAATATGCTTGGCAAAAAGGGCAATATCCTCCCGAGTGGCACCGGCGGTGGAAAAGCCGGTGGAGGTTTTAATAAAATCCGCCCCCGCGGCAGTCACGATCTCACACAATTTGATCTTTTCATCCCGGGTGAGCAGGCAGGTTTCGATGATCACCTTTAAAAGCTTGCCGTTGCAGGCTTTTTTAACGGCCTTGATCTCTTCTTCCAATGCCTGCCATTCTTCATCCTTCGCCCAGCCGATATTGATTACCATATCAATCTCGTCGGCGCCGGCTGCCACCGCATCGGCAGCCTCGAAGCATTTGACAGCCGTTGTCTGATACCCCAGAGGGAAGCCGATCACGGTGCAGATCTTCACCTTTCCTGCGGCATACTCCGCCGCTTTTTTTACAAAGCTGGGGGGAATACACACCGAAGCGGTTCCATAGCAGATGCCGTCATCGATAATTTCCCGGATCTGTTCCCATTGGGATTCCGGCTTCAAAAGGGTATGATCCACGGTATTCAGGATTTCTTTTACATTCATAGGGCTTCCTCCTTGACTTATTCTTCTATATCCATTATAATCGAAACCACTGCGTAAAAAAAGTCTTTTTTTAAAATTTAATAAGAATAAAAAAAGAACTTGACTTTAACCTGCTAAAGTGTTATCATATTAAAAACTTATTTTTGAAAGGATTCTTTTTAATGGAAGCATCTGTTTTCAACAATACGGAAAAAGCCATCTTTGCTTTGCGGGAACTTTACCGCAACTATGGCTATTCCCAATATAAGATGAGCAAATTCGAAGAATATGATCTTTATGTACAGAATAAGGATTTTTTAATCTCGGACAGCATCATCACCTTTACCGATACCAACGGAAAATTGATGGCACTGAAGCCGGACGTAACCCTTTCCATCATCAAAAACAGCAAGGATCAGCCCGGCCGGGTGCAAAAAGTTTATTACGACGAAAATGTTTACCGGGTATCCAAAGGCACCCGCTCCTTTAAAGAGATCAAGCAGGTGGGGCTGGAGTGTATGGGGGATATTGACGGCTATTGCATCTCTGAGGTGATCTTGCTGGCGGCAGAAAGCCTGCAGCGGATCTCCCCGGAGGCGGTGTTGGATCTTTCCCATCTGGGCATCCTTTCGGCCTTGATGAATCAACTGAAGGTCTCCCCCGCCGCAACAACCACCATACTGAAATGCGTGGGAGAGAAAAATGCCCACGAGCTGGCGGCTGTTTGTCAACAAAACGACGTGGACGCCTCCTTGGCGGAAGCTTTGAAAGTACTTTTGACCGCCTACGGCGCTCCGGAGACGGTTTTGCCCCGATTACAGGATTTTTCCGACATTCCCGGTGTGGCAGAGGCGTTGAGCCAATTGGAGGAACTGTTGGCAGCCTTTGAAGGCAGCGAATTGAAAAAGATACTGCGGCTGGATTTTTCCGTGGTCAGCGATATGAATTATTATAACGGCATTGCCTTCAAAGGATTTGTAAACGGCATCCCCGGCGCCATTCTTTCCGGCGGGCAATACGACAAACTGATGCAAAAGATGGGCCGTTCCGGCGGTAGTATCGGCTTTGCGGTCTATCTGGATCTTTTGGAACGGTTTGGAGCAGCAGAGGCTGATTTTGATGCAGATCTGGTGCTATTATACAGCCCGGAAACACCCCTTTGGGAACTGCGCAAAGCCATGGAAGGCCTCACCGCAGAGGGTAAGACTGTTTTAGCGGAGCGGTCTGTCCCCCAAAAGCTCCGCTACCGCCAATTGGCAACTTTGGAGAAAGGCCAGGTGAAACTCCTTGAAACCAATGCTTAATATCGCCTTGCCCAAGGGCCGCTTGGGCGAAAAGGTTTACAATATGTTTGAAGAAGCGGGCTTTGCCTGCCCCTCCATCCGGGAGAAGAACCGCAAGTTGATCTTTGAAAACGAAGAGACCGGCGTGCGCTATTTTTGGGTGAAGCCTTCGGATGTGGCCATTTATGTGGAACGGGGTGCCGCCGATATCGGCGTGGCCGGCAAGGATATTCTTTTGGAATACGAGCCGGAGGTTTATGAGCTTTTAGATCTGGATATCGGTAAATGCCGGATGGCCGTTGCCGCCCCCGAAGGGTTCCGGGATGATCCCAAGCATACCCTGCGGGTGGCCACCAAATTTTCCAACATTGCCCGGAATTATTATGCATCCATTGGCCGGGATATCGATATCATCCACCTGAACGGTTCCATTGAGATTGCGCCCATTCTTTCCCTTTCGGATGTGATTGTGGACATTGTGGAAACCGGCACTACCTTGAAGGAAAATCATTTAGAGGTAACGGAGACCATTGTTCCCATCAGCGCCCGGCTGATCGCCAATAAAACCAGCTTTAAATTCAAAAACCAACCCATTGAAAAGATCCTGCGGGAACTTGTCCGGCAGAAGGAGACTGAAAAATGATTAAAATTTTAAAATACGGCCAGGTGGCCAACGCCGATATCTTTGCCCGGATGGTTCCCGAGGTGAATGTGGAGGATATCGTAACCGGTATCATCCAAAATGTGCGGGAGCGGGGAGATGCGGCCCTTTATGAATATTGCGAAAAATTTGATGGTGCCAAGCTTACTTCTCTGCTGGTTTCCGCCGAAGAAATTGAAGAAGCCGTTAAAGCGGTGGAGCCGGAATTTTTGGAGATTTTGAAAAAAGCCGCCGCCAATATCCGCAAGTTCCACGAGCGCCAGGTGCGCAACAGTTTTGTGATTAACGATACCCCCGGCATTGTGATGGGGCAAAAGGTGATCCCGGTGGATCGGGCGGGGCTTTATGTCCCCGGCGGCACTGCCGCTTATCCCTCCACCGTTCTGATGGATGCCATCCCCGCTAAAATTGCCGGCTGCCCTGAGGTTGTGATGGTAACCCCCCCGGGCAAGGACGGCAGGGTGAACCCGGTGATTTTAGCCGCCGCCTCCGTTGCAGGGGTAGACAAAATTTTCAAATTAGGCGGCGCCCAAGCCGTAGCCGCCCTGGCTTACGGCACCGAAAGCGTGCCCAAAGTGGATAAGATCGTGGGTCCGGGCAATGCCTTTGTGGCAGAGGCCAAAAAGCAGGTGTTCGGCGTGGTTTCCATCGATATGATCGCCGGCCCCAGCGAGATCCTCATCGTGGCCGATGGCACCACCAACCCCAAATATTGCGCTGCCGATCTGCTTTCCCAAGCAGAACACGATAAAATGGCCAGCGCGGTTTTGGTGACCGATTCCATGGATCTGGCCCAGGCCGTCCAGGCCGAGCTGGAACAGCAAATCCCCCTGCTGGAGCGCAGCGAGATCGCCCGGGCTTCCATTGATAAAAACGGCAAGATCATCGTAGCCGAGGATCTGAAGGTGGCCATTGAGATTGCCAACGAAATTGCGCCGGAGCATTTGGAACTTTGCGTGGACAATCCCTTTGATTATCTGGACAGCATCCGCCACGCCGGCTCCATCTTTATGGGCAAGCATTGCCCGGAAGCTTTGGGGGATTATTTTGCCGGCCCCAACCATACCCTGCCCACCGGGGGCACCGCCAAATTCTCCAGCCCCCTTTCGGTGGATGATTTCATCAAGAAGACCTAATTTACTTATTATACCGCCGATGCTCTGGCTAAAGTTGCGGAGGATGTGGGCTATTTTGCCACCAAGGAGGGCCTGACCGCCCACGCCAAAAGCGCCACCATCCGCGGGGAGGATCAAAAATGAGCCGCTTCTTCAGCCAAAAATTTGCCCATCTGGTCCCTTATACCCCCGGGGAACAGCCCAAGGATCAGCAATATATCAAATTAAACACCAACGAATCCCCCTTCCCGCCCCATCCGGCGGTATTGGAGGCCGCAAAAGCCGAAGCGGGGCGCCTGCAGCTTTATCCGGACCCGGAATGTAAAGAACTGGTACAGGCTTTGGCAAAGCGCTATGGTGTGGAGCCCGATGAGATTTTACTCACCAACGGCTCCGACGATATTTTGAACTTTGCCTTTATGGCCTTTTGCGATGAAGCGCATCCCGCCGCCTTCCCCAACATCACCTATGGCTTTTATAAGGTATTTGCGGAATTCAACGGCGTACCCTATACGCAAATTCCCCTGAAAGAAGATTTCACCATTGATATTCGGGATTATTTCCGGGCCGGAAAGACCCTCTTCATTGCCAACCCCAATGCCCCCACGGGCATTGCCCTTTCCTTGGCCGAAATTGAAGAAATTTTGCAAAATAACCCGGACAATGTGGTAGTGATCGACGAAGCCTATGTGGACTTTGGGGCAGAAAGCGCCATTCCTCTAATCCGGAAATACGAAAACCTGCTGGTGACCCAGACCTTTTCCAAATCCCGCTCCATGGCCGTAGCCCGGCTGGGCTACGGCATTGGCTGCAAGGCCCTGATCCAGGACCTGAACACCATTAAATATTCCACCAACCCCTATAATATCAACCGGATGACCATGGCCACCGGCCTGGCCACCCTGCAAAAGGATTCCTATGCCATGGAAAATTGCAAAACCGTGATGGAAAATCGGGCCTTTGCCACCGAAGAATTACAAAAAATGGGCTTCTGCCTTACCGATTCTTCCGCCAACTTCCTTTTCGCCCGGCATCCCGGCGTGAAGGGCAAGGAATTATATCTGACCTTAAAGGCCCGGGGCATTCTGGTGCGGCATTTTGATCAGCCCTTAATCGGGGACTATATCCGCATCACCGTTGGCACCAAGGACCAGATGCAAAGCCTTTTGAAGGCTATTTCTCAGATACTGGAGGAGCAATTATGAGAACCGCCACCGTTACCCGCGATACTGCGGAAACCCAAATCAACCTGACCCTGAATTTAGACGGCACCGGCATTGGCAAGATCGACTCCGGTTGTGGCTTTTTGGATCATATGCTGATCCTGTTTGCCAAGCACGGCCGCTTTGATCTGGAATTGACCTGTAAGGGAGATACCCAGGTGGATGATCATCACACCGTTGAAGATATCGGCATCGCCTTAGGCTCCGCCTTTGCCCGGGCTTTGGGCGATAAAAAGGGGATTGTCCGCTATGGCAATATGATCCTGCCCATGGACGAAGCCCTGATCCTCTCTGCCGTGGATCTTTCCGGCCGAGGCTTTTTAGCCTATGAACTGGAGATTCCCACCCAGAAGGTGGGCAGTTTTGATACCGAGCTGGTGGAGGAATTCTGGCTGGGCTTTATCCGCAATGCCGCCTGCACCCTGCATATCAAGCAGTTGGCAGGCAAAAATAGCCACCACATCATTGAAGGTGCCTTTAAATCCGTTGCCCGCAGTCTGAAGGCTGCTGTGGCCATTGATCCGGATTTTGCCAATGACATTCCCTCCACGAAGGGAGTTTTGGTATGATCGCCATTATCGACTACGGGGTGGGGAATCTGTTTTCCCTGCAAAGTTCCTTTGGCGCCATCGGCGCAGAGGCAATGGTAACCTCGGATGCGGAAGTCATCCGCAAGGCAGACCGGATCCTGCTGCCCGGAGTGGGCGCATTTGAAGATGCCGCCGCAAAATTAAAAGCCTCCGGTCTGCAGGAGGTTCTTTTGAATGAGGTGGCCAAGGGCAAGCCCATGATGGGCATTTGTTTAGGGATGCAGTTACTGTTTGAAAAAAGTTATGAATACGGCGAGCATCCCGGCCTGGGGCTGATCCACGGGGCCGTGCGCCCCATTGCCGATGTGATCCCCGGGGATCTTAAAATTCCCCATATCGGATGGAACGCTCTGCATTTAGAAAAAGAAAATCCCCTCTTCCGCTATATCAAAGAGGGCGATTTTGTTTATTTTGTTCATTCTTATTATGCCGCCGATTGCGAAGAGGCCCTGATCGCCTCTACCCATTACGGCGCACCTCTGACCGCTGCAGTGGCGAAGGGCAACGTTTACGGTTGCCAGTTCCACCCGGAAAAAAGCGGCGAGGTGGGGTTAAAGATCTTAAAAGCATTTTGTGAGCTGGAGGGCACCCGATGATCCTGTTTCCTGCCATTGATCTCATTGAGGGCAAGGCGGTCCGCCTCTTCAAGGGAGATTATAACCAAATGACCGTTTATAACGAAAACCCCTGCGCCGTGGCCGCCGATTTTAAGGCGGCGGGGGCCACCCATATCCATTTAGTGGATCTGGAAGGAGCCAAATCCGGCGATACGCCCAACTTAGAAACCGTTTGCCGTATCAAAAAGGAAAGCGGCCTTTTTTGCGAAATTGGGGGCGGCATCCGCTCTATGGAGATTGTGGAGCGATATCTGAAGGCCGGCATCGACCGAGTGATTCTTGGCACCGCCGCAGTAAAGGATGAAGCCTTTTTGAAAGCGGCCGTCACGGCCTGCGGCGAAAAATTAGCCGTGGGCGTAGATATCAAGGACGGAATGGTAGCGGTGAAGGGATGGACCGAAAAATCCGGTATTCCCGCCTTTGATTTTTGTAAAAAAATGGAAGAACTGGGGGTAAAAACCCTGATCTGCACCGATATCTCCAA
>JAZOXD010000177.1:0-3029 GCA_045659565.1 Eubacteriales bacterium
ATCTTCCCGAGGAGTGAAAAAGGCCTGGATCCCACGGGCCATTCCGAGGGTGCGGGGCAGGATATATTAGCCCTCCTCCCCGGCCTGAGCGGCGCTCAATTCCGGCAGTAGCCGCAATTGCTTGGCCTTCTGGAATACTGCTCTTTTTAAGGTCAGCCGCAGGGTGCGACCATCGTCAAACTGCTCAAAGGGATATGCTTTTCCCTTTTCGTCAACGGCAAAAAAAGAATCGGGGCGCATCGTCAAAGTTCCTCCATTTATAAGATGCTTTGATTATAGCAAACCCCGATTATTTTATAAATACTTAATCTATAGAAAAAAGTTCAAAAATTAAAGGTAAAGGGCATTTTTCTTTCGCGGGCGATCAATGATTGCTCCTCCTGTTGAAAAAGATAAGAGCCTGAAAAATCAGGCTCTTATCGGATTTCTTGTTCTAAATTTTCAAACAGCGGATCGTTAAAAAAGGTGGGAACAGAGATTTCCAGTCCGTCGCAGATCTTTTTGACGGTGGAAACGGTGGTGCTGTTATTGCGGCCGCTTACAATATTATTCAGGGTGGATTGGGTAATGCCGCTGACGGTGGCCAATTTGTTCACGGTGATCTGCCGTTCCCGACAAAGGACCAGAATGCGAAGCCGGATTGCTTCTCCGATATACAAATTGATCACCTCCACCCATTTTTCTCTATTGTACCCATTTTGAGTTAAAAAGGTTACCTCAAAAGAGTTGACATTTTTGCCCCGTCTCGCTATACTGAAGGAAAGGGGGGTGGAAAAATGGAGTGTGATCGGTGTATTTATAAAATAGGAAAAGGATGTATTTTAGAGGATGAATGCTGCTTTATCAGTCGGCTGTCTTGTGAGTTTTCAGATATTCCGGTTACGAAAGAAAAGGAGCAAGGAAACAAGGATTGCACAGATCAAGAAAAATAACAAATTCAACGCCCCCAAATTCATAGATTTGGGGGCGTTATATTATACAACGATATTGCGGATCCAGGTTCCCCTCTTAACGAAGATATAGCCCAAAAGGCATTTCAGAATATTCAAGCCTTGAACAATGGCATAAACGTACAGAATATTCAGGTCGGTAAAGCGGGTCAGCACAAAGGCCGAGGTGACTGAGATCGCCCAGACGAAGCCGCTGTCGAACACGAAGGTGATCAGGGTCTTGCCCCCCGCCCGCATTGCAAAATAGGAGGCGTGGGAATAGGCATCCAGCGCAAAGGTGATGGCGCAGATCTGTAACAGCCGGGTGGCGGTAGCCTGCACCGCCGGAGGATAGTTATAGGCTTTGGGTACAACAAAGGCCGCAAAGAACATGGCTGTTCCCAAAACGATACTGGTGAACACCGAAAAGGCGATCAGCTTCCAGGTATTGGCCAGAATCTCCTTGGGTTCCTTCTGTTCGCCCATCTGCTGGCCCAAAATAATGCCGATGGCAGCACCCACCGCCATATAAGCTACGGCAAACACGTTAAAGAAGGTGTGCAAAATATTGGTGGCAGCCACCACCTCAATTCCCAAAGAGGAATAGCATTGGTTCACGGTGGCGATGCCCAAGGACCAAAAAAGTTCGTTCAGCATCAGGGGCATGGATTTCAGGCTCACCTTTTTCACCAGTTCCATGGGCACATAAAGGCTGCGGAAGGCGCCGATGATAAAGGAATCCTTTTCGGCAGAGGCTCGGGTCCAGATCACGATAATGGCAAGCTCCACAAACCGGGAAAGAACGGTGGCGATGGCCGCACCCTTAACACCTAAGGCGGGGGCACCGAAGTTGCCGAAGATCAGAATGTAGTTAAAGACCAGATTGACCAATACGGCGATGGAACCGGCAACGGTGGGCAGAATGGGCTTGTTACATTCCCGCAAAGTTCCTGCATAGGATTGAGAGATGGCCCAGGGCACCAGACCGATCAGCATAATGCGCAGATAATCAATACCTTCGCTCAACACAAGGGCCGGGTCTGCAGAGCCGGCCTCGCCCTTCAGATAAAGGCCGATCAGGGGCTTGCCCGCTGTCAGAAAGATTCCCAGCCCAACGGCGGTGATCAGGATGGATACCATCAGCTTGAAGCGGAAGGTGTGGCGCACCCCCTGTTGATCGCCCTTGCCGAAGAACTGGGCGCCGAAGATCCCCGCGCCGGAGATGGCGCCGAAGATACAAAGGTTGAATACAAATAGTAATTGGTTGGCAATGGTTACCCCGGAACTGGAGGCAATATTCAGCCGGCCTACCATAATGTTATCCAGCATATTCACCAGGTTGGTGATGCCGTTTTGCAGCATAATGGGCAGAGCCAAGGTCAGGATTCTTTTGTAGAAGGCTTTGTCGCCAATGAGTTTTTTGAACATAGTTTCTCCTAAATTTACATTATTAAAATTCATTATACTATAAAAAAACAGAATTTTCCATAAAAATGAAAAAATAATGCCCGGAGCATCTGCTCCGGGCATTTGATCTTATTCAACAGAGAAGATATAGTGGTAAACCGGTTGGCCGCCGGGCAAGCAGAGAACTTCTGCATCGGGCAGTTGATTTTGCACCTGCTCCCGAATCTTTTCGGCATCCTCTTCCGATACATCGGCGCCGTAATAGATATTGATATAGGAGCCGCCTTCGGCGGAAAGTTCGGTAAAGAGTTTTTCAACCAGAACGCTCATATCATCCTCGACGAAGGTTACTTTGGTTTCCATCAGACCCAAGAACTGGCCTTCCTTGATCTCGTGACCGTCGAAAACGCTGTCCCGGGCGGCGTAGGTCACCTGGGCGGTCTTCACCATGGCCAATTGACCGGTCATGGCCTCTTCCAGCTGGGCAGGCTCCATGCTTTCGTCAAAGCCCAGCATAGCGGTGATTCCCTGGGGAACGGTCTTGGAGGGGATCACGATGACTTCTTTTTCCTCGCTCAGTTCCTTGGCTTGCTCTGCCGCCATAATAATGTTCTTGTTATTGGGCAGAACCACAACAATCTCGCTGGGGGTCTTATTGATGGCATCCAGAATATCGGCGGTGGAGGGGTTCAT
>JAZOXD010000178.1:0-5464 GCA_045659565.1 Eubacteriales bacterium
CCCCGTTATACGGGGGGATATTTATTTGTCCCCCGGAGGGGGGTTATAGAAGATGGGCCCGGGAGCGGCGGTATTGCAGGGGGGTCAAGCCGTTTTGAGCCTTGAATTGCTTGATGAAATAGGCGGGAGAGTTGAAGCCGCATTGCCAGGAGATGGTGCTGATATCCCGATCGGTGGAGATCAGGGCGTTTTTGGCCATCCGCAACCGATAGTGAAGCAGATATTGATGCAGGCTTTCTCCGGTGGCTTCCTTCATCAGCCGACTTAAATGATAGGGATGATAGCCGAATTCCTCGGCGATCTGCCGATTGGTGAGAGCGGGCTCGTGATAATGCCGGTGGATATAGTTGGTGATCCGGGGGAAAAGACCCCAGCCGGGGCGGGCGGAATGCTCCTGAATCAATTTCAATAGGCTCCATTTTAAAAGGGCGGATGCAGTTTCCCGGTAATAGGGCTGGCGGTGTAAAAAAGCGTCGGTGCATTTTTTTAAAGGCTCATAAAGATCCGGCAGGCTTTGAACGATCACAGAGCAAAATTCCTCCGGAAGAGGATAGGCGGGGATCTTTTCCGGACGAAATTGATCGGGTGTCACTGTCATTAAGGAATCCTTCAAATGGGCATAATCGCTGACCAGATCAAAATCAAAGACCAGAAGGCTGAATTTTTTTGCGTTGTCCGCCGGGCGGAACCGATAGCCCGTTCCGCCCGGAACAAATAATACCATATGGTCGGAAAAATCATATTGGGTGTGGTCCACCTGCAGAGCCCCGTTCCCTTCCTGGATGAAAAAAAGACGGCAATCATAGCAATAATGGACTCCTTTGGGGTAATTCATTTGCATAAAGTGGGAGGCAAAGCGAATATGCGGATTGAGTTGAGAGAGGCTCATTTTGAAACTACCTTCTTTGTTTTGTTATATTTTATGTGGGATTTTTACCACATTATAGCATCAATTTGTTCTATAATCAAGATAGAATCAATTGGGAGGCGATCAAAATGTTAACGGCAGAAATGATCAAAAAGGCGGCCCTGGAGGCCGGGGCGGATCTTTGCGGGATCGGCCCTATGAGCCGATTCGACGGCGCACCGCCGGAGATGAACCCCCAGCATTTGTTCCCGGGCTGTAAGACCTGTATCGCCATGGCCTTTCGGATCCCTCGGGGGACCCAGCGCGGCATTGAGGAAGGAACTCAGTTTTATCAATACCCCTCTATGGCCTACGGCGGCATCAACGAGATCTATGCTCCGGCGGTATTGTACCACGTGGGTAAGGTGATCGAGGATGCGGGCTACGAGGCAGTGGTCTATCGAAACACCGGCGCCCGGGGTGTGGTATCGGATATGGACGGTACCCCCGGTAACAGCCTTTCTCCGGAGGAGCAGATCGAGATCAGCAACCACGCCAAGGGCAAGACCGCCCATCATCGGAGTGTGCAGTTCACCCGCCCGGTGGAGGAGGGAAAGGTTCCCCCTGACCTGCAGTTCCAGTTCCGCCTGGCGGCGGTGGCCTGCGGATTGGGCGAGATCGGCTGGAGCAAGATGCTTCTGACCCCGGAATACGGCCCCCTGCAGCGGCTGGCCTTTATCTTCACCGATGCGGTGGTGGACTACGACGAAATGTATAACGGACCCGCTCTGTGCCGCCGTTGCGGTGCTTGTGTGCGGGAGTGCCCCGGCGGTTGCATTCCCCCGGTGGGTGAGCGGGCTATCAAGGTGGATCTGGCGGGCAAAAAATGCGAATGGGGCGACATTGATATGTGGCGCTGTTACGCCTTCTATACCCACGCCGGCCGCTATTTTAACCCCTTCGTGCCCAAGGAGGTCTTTGACACCAACGAAAACGGTGCTCTGGATCTGCTGGAAGGGGTCACCGACGTGGCCAACGAAAAAGAGGTCATGAAGGTCTATAGTTCTTTGGAGCAATATTTCCCCAGCTGGGTGGGCTATAATATGGCCAAATGCGGCGGATGTATCCGGGGATGCGTTTCGGTGTTAGAGAAAAAGGGCGGCTGCCTGGAGGGGCGGTTTAAAAATCCCTTGCGGAGCGGCAAGGCCTGGAAATTGGAGAGGTGAGCGAAATGACTGCAAGCGAGATCAAGCAAAAGGCTCTGGAGTTGGGTGCCGCCATCTGCGGTATCGGCGACCTGCGCCTTTTTGAGGGGGATGACCCCCGCCATAATCCCCTTTCCATTTTGCCCAAGGGGAAGTGTATCATCGGCTTTGGCATTAAGGTGCCCCGGGGGCTTTACCGTGCCATGGAGCAAAAGCACCAATTTTATAACTACACCAGTCTGGGTGTAAAATACATCGACGAAACCTTTGCAGAGATCTTTTTGCTGAAGATGGGCGCCCTCATCGAAAACGAGGGGTACGATGCCTGCCTGCAGCGTAGCATTCCCGGTTTTAAGGTGAAGGATGATCCCAATACCAACCCGGAGGTGAACCAAGTGTTCGAATTGCAGTTTTCCTCCCCGGTGGCACCGGACAAACCGGCTCCGGACGTGATCATCGATGCCAAGCGGGCAGCGACGATCTGCGGCTTGGGCGCACCCGGTCTTCACGGCAAGATCATTGCCCCCAAATACGGCACCTACATGCGCTATGTATTTATTATTACTGATATGCCCTTGGCGTGTGATCCCCCCTTCGAAGGCACCCTTTGCGACGGCTGCGGGGAATGTATCTAGGCCTGCCCCGGCAAGGCCATCGATGCTGAGGGAATAGATCCCTGGCAATGCAGTGTCTATTATCGGGGCGCCCACGGCTCCAACCCCTTTATGACCGATGAGGTGTTAAAGGATCATCCGGAGCGGGCAGCGATCCTGGCGGGGGAAAAGCGCTTTGATCCCCAAAGCGCCAAGGCGCTATATCCGGAACTGAACTTTTTGCCTAAGACCCAGTTCGGCTACGTGCCCTGCCTTTGCGGCAAGGCCTGCGAAACGGCCTGCTACCGGCATTTGAAGGAGGCGGGAAAGTTATGAGAGAAAAAATCATTCAATTAGCCAAACGCTACGATGCGGATCTGGTGGGCTTTGCCCCTGCCGACCGCTTTGGGGCAGAGGATCCCCTGTTCCGGATCTTCCCGGAGGTCAAGACGGTGATCGGGTTGGGCTTCCGGGTCTTGCGGGGTATCTACCGCACCGTGGAGGAAGGAACCACCTATTATCAATACACCACCATGGGGGTGGAAAACCTGGAAGAAACGGTGATGCCCCTGGCACTTCTGAACGTCAGTAATCTGATTGAGGAAGAGGGCTTTGAGGCCTTGCCTCAGCGTAAGAGCCCCCTGATCATTAAAGATGCCAACGGCACCAACCCGGAGGTAGATTATCGGGATGTTTATCGGGGCGTTGAGGCGGAGCCCCAGTTGGATTTCCTCAACTGCGCCGTGCAATGCGGCCTGGGGGAGAAGGGGCTGCCCGGGAATTTGTTAAATTCGGAATTCGGACCCTTTATCCGCTATTGCTTTATTTTAACCGATGCAGAACTGGAGCCCACGCCCTTGGAGCCCCTTGGCCTTTGCGACGGCTGCGGGGAATGTATCAAGGCCTGCCCCGGCAAGGCCATCAGCCCGGAGGGCAAGCGGAACGATTGGCAATGCGCCGTTTATTATAACGGTGCCGCCGGCGCAAAAAATCCCTTTATGCCCCCCAATGCATTGGAGGAACTTAAAAACCGGCTGGAGATCATCCGGGGCGAAGCCACGCCCACCCCGGAGGAGGCCAGAGCCATTATCGACCGACTCTATTTCTATCCCCCGGCCAAGCATTCCTATCGCACCTCCATTTGCGGGCGAGCCTGCGATCGGGCCTGCTATATCCATCTGGAGGAAAAGGGTGTTTTAAAACGGCAATTCAATAAAAAATTCCGCTCCGGCCCCGATTGGAGCCTGAGCACCAAGCAATTTGAAACCGGGGAGCAACAGGATCCCTGGCAATTCAGCAACAAAACAGAAAGCAGGGTAGAAGAATGAGAGAAAAAATGAAAATCGCCATTATCGGTTGTGGTCGGTTTTGCAAGGCCTTTGTACCCCTTTTTAAAGCCCATCCGGTGGTGGAAAAGGTGTGGGTATGCGATCTGATCCGGGAACGGGCGGAGGATTATTCCGCAAAATTCGACGTTCCCATTATCGATAGCTTTGAAGAGGCTTTAGCCTCCGACCAGGTCAACGCCATCGCCATCTTTACCCAGCGCTATCTTCACGGCGAGATGGTCATCAGGGCCCTGAAGGCAGGTAAGCACGTGTACAGCGCCGTGCCCGGCGCCGTACTGCCCGAGGAACTGATGGAGATCGAAGCCCTGGTGCGGAAAACCCGGCTTACCTATTCCATGGGTGAAACCGGCTATTATCGGGCGCCCACTGTCTATTGTCGGCGGGAGTTCGCCAAGGGCACCTTCGGTAAGTTCGTTTACGGCGAGGCTCAATATAACCACGATATCCGCAATATGGAGCAGAGCTTTGCCAGCTCCGGCGGGGAGGAATGGCGCAAGTTCGCCGGGATCCCGCCCTTCTGGTATCCCACCCATTCCACTTCGATGATTTTGGGTGCCATGCCCGGGGTATACGTGAAAAAGGTGACCGCCTTTGGTTACGGTGGCAGCCCCCGCACGGATATCTACGGCTTCGGCGGGGTGAATCATTACGAAAACCCCTTTGGGAACGAGGTGATGCTGGCGGAGCTTTCCAACGGCGGTATTGCCCGTATCAGCGAAAACCGCTGCCTGGCCTGGCAATCGCCGGAGACCTATATCTCCCAATTCTACGGCACCGAGGGCTCCTATGAATTCTCTGTGGCCAACCATTTCCTGGCCCATTGGCAGGAAGAAAATCCCCATAAGGTGGATATGAAGGACGTGAGCGCCGAACTGCTGCCCGAAAGCCTCACCGCCCTGAAAAAGGAAAATTATGAAGAGGCAATCCGCTCCGTTGGCAACAGCTACGGCTTTCGGGAGGTTTCTCCCATCCAGCCGGTGCACCGCCTGCCCAAGGAATTTGAGGGCCTTCCCAACGGCCATAACGGAACCCACCAGTTCCTGATCGACGATTTTTGCAAGGCTTATGCCACCGGTAAGCTTTCCCCCACCAATATCTGGGCGGTGGCCCGATTTAATCTGCCCGGGCTGATCGCCCACCAATCCGCCCTGCAGGGCGGACGGGTAATGGACGTACCCGACCTGGGTGATCCTCCCGCTGATTGGGAAGTGTTACCCTCCGAAGAATAAATGATGCCGCAGTTTGCAAAATGCAAACTGCGGCATTTAATCTATCGTTGGGGCGAACTGTTGGGGTGAAGATCTTTGTTTTTCAGGATAGGGTAGAGCAAATAACCCGAACCCGCCCCAAAGGGGCATATTTCGGCGCTTTTCCCCAATTTGTTCTCACCGGGCGGCAGCCTGCTTTCGCCCAAATTGAGAAAAAATCCCACAAAAACTGCTCCCTTTGGGGTTAAGGATTTTAAAAAGA
>JAZOXD010000179.1:0-4904 GCA_045659565.1 Eubacteriales bacterium
ATCCAACATCGCCGCCTCAAAACTCAAGCGTGTTCTGGTGGAAGGCTCAAAGAATAACGTGGCAAGCTTTTTCCCTTTACACCTTTCGCAATAGGCTTCGGGATGGGCAATGATATCATTGGCAACCGCAATGATTTCATCGATCTCCTCCACCGTAAAATCAAGAATATCAATCAGATGTCTCATGCTTTTGCACCGTTTACAGCCAAGTAATTCTTGATACGTTCAACGTTTTCAGCATTCTTTTCATCTTCTTCCAAGTATTCGATGATATCATATACATCAACCACAGAATAAACGGGGAAGCCAAATTCTTCTTCCACCTCAGCCATGGCAGATTTTTCGGTTTTACCCTTTTCCTTACGGTCTACCATAACAAATGTGGCGCGTACCTTAACATCCTCTAAATCACCCAGAATTGCCATACTTTCACGAATAGCAGTTCCGGCGGTAATAACATCTTCCACGATCACAACCTCTTCGCCAGCCTTGGGCACGTAGCCAACAAATACGCCGCCCTCGCCGTGATCCTTGGCTTCTTTACGATTGAAGAAGAAAGGAACATCCAACCCTTCTTTGGACAAAGCGATGGAAGAAGAAACAGCGATGGATATCCCTTTATATGCGGGACCATACAGAACAGTTCTCTTATTGCCTACCTTTTCCAGATAAGCTTTGGCATAAAATTCACCTAATTTGGCAATTTGATCACCGGTTTTGATATCACCTGCATTGATGAAATAAGGGATCTTACGACCGCTTTTGGCAGTGAAATCACCGAATTTCAGCACGCCGGCACCTTCCAAAAACTGAATAAACTCTCTTTTATATCCTTCCATTTTAAAATCCTCCTATTAAATTAATCGCAGAACTCTGCAACGCAACGATTATAGGCTGCAACGGGATCTTCAGCAGCAGTGATGGGGCGACCCACAACAATATAATCGGAACCAATCTTCTTGGCTTCGGCAGGAGTCATAACCCGCTTCTGGTCGCCAATATCACCATCAGCAAAGCGAACGCCGGGGGTAACGGTAATGAAATCCTTGCCGCAGGTATCGTGAACCTTGCCTGCTTCCAAGGGAGAGCAAACCACACCATCCAGTCCGGCCTTTTTGGCATTAGAAGCATAGTGCATAACCACCTGATCGATGGGCTCTTTGATCCAAAGATCATTTTCCATGCTTTCCTGATCAGTGGAGGTCAGTTGAGTAACAGCGATCAGCAAAGGACGGGTGCCATCCGGGCGAGTAAGGCCTTCCAGGGCAGCTTCCATCATACGGCAGGTACCGGAAGCATGCAGATTGGTAAGGTCTACATCCAAAGAAGACAGTACAGCCATGGATTTTTTAACAGTGTTGGGGATATCATGCAATTTCAGATCCAAAAAGATCTTATGGCCACGCTTTTTCAGTTCCTTAACAATAGAGGGGCCTTCTGCATAAAAAAGTTCCATACCGATCTTAACAAAAGGCTTGCGTTCAGTGAACTGATCCAAAAATTTAAATGCCTGCTCCGCAGAAGCAAAATCGCAAGCGATAATAACATCTCTTCCCATTAGTTTACTCCTCCTATAATATCCTTAAGATTTTCAATATTATATTTTTCCATTACCGTGGGTAAATCCTCGATAATAGTTTTACACACATAGGGATCCACCAAATTGGCGGCACCTACCTGAACAGCAGTTGCGCCGGCCAGCATCATTTCCACCACATCCTCTGCAGTAGAAACACCGCCCATACCAATCACGGGCACCTTAACAGCATTGGCCACCTGGTATACCATCCGAACAGCCACCGGGAAGATGGCACTTCCGGAAAAACCACCCATTTTATTGGCGATCACCGGCTTTTTGGTGCGCAAATCAATGCGCATTCCCAAAAGGGTATTGATCAGACTGATTCCGTCGGCACCGGCATCTTCACAAGCTTTTGCAATTGCAACAATATCGGTCACGTTGGGAGAAAGCTTTACAATCACCGGTTTAGTGGTTACTTTTTTAACCGCCTTGGTCACCTCTGCCGCCGCAGCCGGATCAGTTCCAAAGCTCATACCACCGCCATGAACATTGGGACAGCTCACATTTACTTCCAGCCACCCCACCTGCTCGCACTGATCTAATTTTTCACAGGTATAGGCATAATCTTCAATTGCGAAGCCGCTTACGTTGGCCATTACTTTTTTATCAAAGCATTTTGCCAGGTGAGGCAGTTCCTCACTAATAACCTTATCTACACCGGGATTCTGCAAACCCACCGCATTGATCATACCGGCAGTACATTCCGCAATCCGGGGTGTGGGATTGCCGAAGCGAGGGTCCTTGGTGGTACCCTTAAAAGAGAAGGTACCCAGAAGGTTAATATCATAAAGTTCAGCGAATTCATAGCCATAGCCAAAGGTGCCGCTGGCGGGGATGACGGGATTATCCAATTCAATCCCACAAAGATTCACATTCAGTTTTCCCACAGGATCTCCTCCTTTTTCAGCACCGGACCTTCTTTACAGATCCGCTTATTTCCATAGATAGTTTTGCAGGAGCAGCCCATACAAGCCCCGAATCCGCATCCCATCCGTTCTTCAAAACTCAACTGGCCGGAGGTTTTGGAAGCGTTGAACAAAGCCTTCAACATCGGTTCGGGACCACAGGTGAAGAAATATGTATAATCCAAGTCTTCCATGGCATTCGTCACAAAGCCCTTAACGCCCTTGGATCCATCTACCGTTGCAACGGTGACATCACAGCCCAAGGCTTTGAACTCTTCCTCATAAAAGACCTCGGAAGCCGTATTGAAGCCCAAGATCACAGAGACCTTTTTGCCTGCCTTAACCAGTTCTTTGGCCAAAAGATAGAGGGGCGGAACCCCCACACCGCCACCTACCAAAAGGGGGCGATCGCCGGCCAGGCTGACATCATAGCCATTTCCAAGGCCGGTGAGCACATCCAATTCGCCTTCTTTCATCAGGCTCATTTGTTCAGTTCCCTTACCCACAACCTTATAGATGATGGTTACGGTTTTTTCATCTCGATCGCAAACAGAGATGGGGCGGCGCAAATAAAGACCATCCAGTTTGATATTAATGAACTGGCCCGGGCCGGTAATAGCAGAGGTATCCCCCGCCAAAACCATCCGGAACACATTCTCTGTCAATGGAATATTCTCAATGATTTTAAATAAACTTTGTTTCATGGCGTTTTCCTTATGCATCAATCGTGGAGATCGTCAAAGTAGTTTCGTCCAAAACATCCAAAAGTACCCGAACGGTATCCATATTAGTGAAGATGGTTACGTTGTTTTCAGTTGCCAACTGGCGGATCTTATGGCCGTCGTTGGTCGCATTAGCGCCGATATCACGGGTGTTTAATACATAGGCGATATGACCCTGACGCAGAGCCTCAGGAACTTCGTCACTGCCCTCGCTGATCTTTTTCAGGACGTGGGTACGAATACCGTTTTTCTTCAAAAATTCAGCGGTTCCGGCGGTGGCTTGAATGTTAAAGCCCAGATTATAGAACCGACGGATCAAAGGCAGAGCCTCTTCTTTATCCTTATCCGCAATGGTGGCCAAAACGGTACCGTAGTTCTGTAAATGCATACCAGAGGCCTGCAAAGCCTTATACAGTGCGCGGTTCAACTTATCGTCATAGCCAATAGCCTCACCGGTGGATTTCATTTCAGGAGAAAGATAAGCATCCAGACCTCGGATCTTATTGAAGGAGAATACGGGGACCTTTACATACCAACGTTTCTTTTCATCGGGGTAAATATCGAAGATACCCTGCTCCTTCAGGCTCTTGCCCATAATTACTTCGGTGGCAATATCAGCCAAGCTATAACCGGTGGCCTTGGAGAGGAAGGGAACCGTTCTGGAAGAACGGGGATTTACTTCGATGATATAAACATCCTCATTTTCATCTACGATGAACTGGATATTATAAAGACCAATAATCCCGATGCCAAGCCCCAATTCTTTGGCATACCGCAGAATGGTGCCTTTCACCTTATTGGAGATGCTGAAGGTAGGATAAACGCTGATAGAATCGCCGGAGTGAACGCCGGTACGCTCAACCAATTCCATAATACCAGGCACAAACACGTTGCGACCATCGCAGATAGCATCCACTTCTACTTCTTTACCCTGGATATATTTATCCACCAGAACCGGCTTTTCTTCGTCGATCTCAACAGCGGTCTTCAAATAGTGGCGCAATTGCTCCTCATTGGCTACAATCTGCATTGCGCGGCCACCCAAAACAAAGCTGGGGCGCACAAGCACAGGATAACCGATCTCGGCAGCGGCGGCAATACCGTCTTCAATCTTGGTAACAGCTTTACCCTTGGGCTGGGGAATATTCAATTCCTGCAGAATCTTTTCGAAACTGTCACGGTTTTCGGCCCGCTCAATAGCATCGCAATCGGTACCAATGATCTTAACGCCGCGCTTCATCAAAGGTTCTGCCAGGTTGATGGCGGTTTGACCACCCAGAGAAGCGATTACACCCTCGGGTTTTTCAAACTCAATAATGTTCATCACATCTTCGGGCGTAAGAGGCTCGAAATAAAGTTTATCTGCAGTGGTATAATCGGTGGAAACGGTTTCGGGGTTATTATTGATGATAATAGCCTCGTAGCCGGAATTCTTAATGGTGGTAACGGCATGAACGGTGGAATAATCGAATTCAACACCCTGGCCGATACGGATGGGGCCGGCGCCCAGCACGACGATCTTTTTCTTATTGCTCAGTCGAGAGGCGTTTTCGCCGGTATAGGAGGAATAGAAATAAGGTATATAAGCATTGGTATGGCAGGTATCCACCATCTTGAATACAGGGTAGATATTGTTGGCCTTACGCAGGTTGTAGACCTCGATTTCCTTCATGTCCCACAGTTTGCCGATGAACT
>JAZOXD010000180.1:0-14931 GCA_045659565.1 Eubacteriales bacterium
GGTCACAGTCACGATCTCGTCCTTGGGAGTATGAGCTCCGGTGGCAGGAATCAAAATTCCCGTCTCTGCGTCTTTTCCGCAAACGCTGCATACCTTTTTACCCACGCCGTCTGCGCCGCAGGTGGCGGGGGTCACGGTCACGATCTCGTCCTTGGGAGTATGAGCTCCGGTGGCAGGGATCAAAATTCCCGTTTCGGCATCCTTGCCGCAAACGCTGCATACCTTTTTACCCACGCCGTCTGCGCCGCAGGTGGCGGGGGTCACGGTCACGATCTCATCCTTGGGAGTATGGGCTCCGGTGGCAGGGATCGTGCAAGATTCCATTGTTTCTCCACACAGCTTGCAGACATAATGACCGCTGCCGGCTGTTCCGCAGGTGGGAGCAGCGTCTACCGTTGCCGTATCACTCTTTTGATGGGAACAGGGTATTTCTTCGGCAGTTTTGACAAAGCGTTCAAAAATAGCGGCCGCTTCGGCACGGGTGGCGTTTCCACGGGGGCGGAAATAACAATCGCTTCCTACCACCTCACCTTTGATCATCCCGCTTTTTTGACAAATTGCAACGGCGCTTTTGGCATAGGAGGATATTTTGGCGGCATCCTTAAAGGTCACCGGGTCTACCGTTTCCTTTAAAGAGAGCTTTGCATAATCGGCATAGCGCACCATTAAGGTGCACATCTGCTCCCGGGTGATTTTTTGGTTTGGGCCGAAGGTGGTAGCCGAGGTGCCGTTTACGATTCCATTCTCCTGGCCCCATTTAACGTAGCCGGTGTAATATTGATTTATCTTGACGTCCGTAAATACGGTGGGTGCGGAATGATCCACCTCCACTCCGTTCAAGCGGCCCAGAATCGTCACGAACATCCCACGGGTCAGGGTCTCCTTGGGAGCAAAACGTGTATCCGAAACACCGTTCATCATGGAATGCTCATAAACATATTGCACCGAACCGTAATACCAGTCCTTTTGCTTTACGTCGTCAAAAGGCAGGCTGATGTCGGCAGCGGCGCTGCTGAACAGCATGCAGCAAAATAAGATGCCGCATAATAACCATACTATTTTTTTCATATGTCTTCCTCCTAAAACAATATAACCATATTGTACCCCCCCCCGAAAATTTGTCAACATTTTTTAATCAATACCAACAGCGTTAATACAAAAGTTTTTGATGCAGAATCCTTACCGTCAATCTCATATCACCGTATCTCTCGCACCTTCCGCCAAAGATGATCTCTTCCTTTTTACACACATATTGAATTTTTTTCAAAGCTATGTTAAACTGAATAAAATAAGCGAGGTAGCAAAAATGTTTTTGAAGAATAACAAAGAGCGATTTATGATCGTAGGGCTGGGGAATCCCGGCAAGCAATATGAACAGACCCGCCACAATGCGGGCTTTTTGGCGCTGGACGTTTTGGAGGAGGCCTTCAAGGCCGGCCCCTCCAAGGGCAAGCCCTCTGCCGAATACCGGGTGGCCAAATGGGGCGACAAGGAGCTGTTGTTCGTGCGGCCCATGACCTTTATGAACCTTTCGGGTAAGGCGGTGAACGAGATCGGGGCCTTCTATAAGATCCCTATTGATCATATCATCGTAATAGCCGATGACGTTTCCTTAGACGTGGGCCGAATGCGGATCCGGGATAAGGGCAGCGACGGCGGCCACAACGGGCTGAAAGATATTCTTCGGGTATTGGGCAGCCAACAGCTGATGCGGATCAAGATCGGCGTTGGGCAAAAGCCCCATCCGGACTATGATCTGGCGGATTGGGTGCTGGGCAAGTTTTCTGCCGAGGATTTGAAAACCTTGGAGCCCCTGTTCAAGAGCCTGCCCGATTGTTTAGAACTTTTGATGAACGGAGATCTGGCCAAGGCCCAGAATCGGTTTAACAGGTGATGAAAATGGACATTTTATCCCTATTGCAGCAAGAGCCGGGGTTGCAAGGCTTGCCCATCGGGGGCAAGCGCCCCATCGCCCTGAACGGTCTGCAGGGCCAAGGCAGCCTGATGGCGGCGGCTCATCTTTGCAAGGAATTAAATCATCCGGGAATTTTTATCCTCAGCCGGGAGGCGGGGGTTCAGGAAATTCTCGCGACTTTCCGCGCCCTTTTGGGCGAAAAGGTCTATTATCTGCCGGAGCGGGAGTTCCTGTTTGATACCTTCTCGGCCCACTCCCGGGAAAGCGAGAGCAGCCGGGAGGATATCTTAAGCAAAATGCGGCGGGGGGACTATCAACTGATCCTGGCCACCCTGCCCGCCCTTTTGATGCCCTGCACCCCGGCAGAGACCGCCGAGGACAGCGGCCTGAAGCTACAGGTGGGGCAAGAAGCAGATATCAATGAATTGATCGCCTATCTCACCGACCGGGGCTATACCCGCTTCGATCTGGTGGAGGGCGGCGGCACCTTTGCCCACCGGGGCGGCATTTTGGATGTGTTTTCCCCCAACTACCCCGATCCCCTGCGGATCGAATTCTTCGGGGATGAGATCGACCGGATCGTTTCCTTTGATATTCTGACCCAGCGCACTTTAGAAACCCTGGAAGAAGCAGAACTTGTGGGTTGCGGCTCCCGCCGGGGGGAAGAACAACAGCTTCTGCCCCTTTTAAAAGCCTTGAACGAAAAAGAGCCCCATCCCGGCCTGGCCCGGGATATTGAGCGGCTGGAAAACGGTCGGGAGGTGGCGGTGGATCGATATCTGCCCCTGCTTTATCCCGAAATTTTCACCCCCCTGCATTACCACGAGGGCCTGTTGTTTATTGAAGAATATGCCCAGCAGCAAAAGACCCTTGCCTTTATGGAATGGCAACTGCAGGAGGAAATGACCCGCCACACAGAAAAGGGCGATTATATGGCGGAGGGCCAATATTTTCTTTCCAAGGAGGCCTTTGAGGCCCGCTGGAATGGCAAGACCATCCTGATTTCGAGCCTTTCCCCCGGGAATTTGGATCAGCCCCTGGGTGATCTGCGCCAGATCCGCTTTTTAGAAGATCACCTGCCCTTTTATCAGGAAGAGGTTTTGCAAAACGAGCTGAATCAGGCGGTTTCTGAGGGCTACACCGTTTGCCTTACCGCCCGGGCGGAGCGGTTGCAGGAACTGAAGACCCGGCTTTTGGATTGGAGCCTGCCCTTGAGCGAAAGCCCCAAGCCCGGCGCCGTTTGCTGCATGGAAAGCCCCCTGAATATGAACCTGCGGTTCCCGGATGCCAAACTGTTGATCTTAACAGATGCAGCCCGGAAGGCCGAAAGCCGACCCAAAAGTCGCCGGGGCCCCAAGGGGGAAAAGATTCGTTCCTTCAACGATATTACCCCCGGAGATCTGGTGGTGCACGTATCCCACGGCATCGGCGTTTACAAGGGGATCCGTCAGGTGGAAAACCAAGGTGTCACCAAGGATTATATCGTCATCGGCTACGACAAGGGGGATACCCTGTTCGTGCCTTGCCCCCAATTGGATTTAATCTCCAAATATATCGGCACCGCCGAAGATCAAACGGTAAAATTATCCCGGCTGGGGGGCAGCCAATGGGAAAAGACCAAGGCCAAGGTAAAGAACCAGGCTCGGGATATTGCCAAGGAGCTGTTCGAACTTTATGCCAAGCGGCTGAAAGCCCCCGGCTTGGCCTGCGACCCCGATACCGATTGGCAGCTTCGCTTTGAAGAAGGCTTCCCCTATGAGGAAACCCCCGACCAGATGCGGTGCGTGGAGGAGATCAAGCAGGATATGGAGCAACATTATCCCATGGATCGGCTGCTCTGTGGGGATGTGGGCTTCGGTAAAACCGAAGTAGCCCTGCGAGCGGCCTTTAAATCCATTGATAACGGCTTCCAGGCGGCCATCCTCTGCCCCACCACCATTCTTTCCGAACAGCATTATCAAACGGTTTTAAACCGTTTTTCCGACTTTCCTATCCGGGCGGCGGTATTGAACCGATTCCGCACCACCAAGGAAGTGAAAAACATTTTAGAGGAGCTGAAGGCCGGCACCATCGATATCATTATCGGCACCCATCGGCTTCTTTCCCAGGATGTGCAGTTTAAAAAATTAGGCCTTTTGATTATCGACGAGGAGCAACGCTTCGGCGTGAAGCATAAAGAGAAGATCAAAAGCCTTTCCGTGGGCGGGGATGTGCTCACCATGAGCGCCACTCCCATTCCCCGTACCCTGAATATGGCCCTTTCGGGCATTCGGGATCTTTCCATCATCGAAGATCCCCCGGCGGACCGTCAGCCGGTTTCCACCTATGTGTTGGAATACGATTTTGAACTGTTGCTTTCGGCCATGGCCAAAGAACTGAAGCGGGGCGGCTGTGTCTTCTATATGAAAAATGACATTGAAGCCATCGACCGCATCGCTGAAAAGTTGCAGGAACGCCTGCCGGAGGCCCGGATCGCCGTGGGCCACGGCCGGATGAGCGGCACGGAGCTGGAAAAGGTCTGGGAGCGGGTTTTGAACCACGAGGTGGATATTTTAGTTTGTACCACGATTATTGAAACAGGCATCGACGTGGCCTTTGCCAACACCCTGATCATTGAGGATGCAGATCGCTTGGGGCTTTCCCAGCTGCATCAGATCCGGGGCCGGGTGGGCCGGAGCAGTACCCGAGCCTATGCCTTTCTGACCTATCGGCAGGGGTCCCTTTTGAACGAGGTGGCCGCCAAGCGTTTGGCTACCATCCGGGAGTTCACCGAATTCGGCAGCGGCCTGAAGATCGCCATGCGGGATTTGGAGATCCGGGGCGCCGGCGCCCTTTTGGGCGAGCGGCAGCACGGCCAGATGAACGTGGTGGGCTATGAAATGTATATGCGGATCCTGAACGAGGTGGTGCTGGAGGAACAGGGCAACGCCAAACCGACGGAAAACGAATGCGCCATCGATGTTTCGGTCAGCGCCTTTATTCCCAAGGACTATGTGCCCAGCGAAAAGACCCGCATCGATCTTTATAAAAAAATTGCCGCCCTGCAAACGGACGACGATTATTCCGATATGACCGATGAACTTTGTGACCGGTTTGGGGATCCGCCCCAAAGCGTTCTGAACCTGATGAAGATCGCCCTGCTGCGGGCCCTGGCCCGCTCCTGCGGGATCCTGGACATCAAGCAAAAAATGGATTCGGTGCTCTTCTTCTGCGAAGAGGCACAGCCCCAATTGCTGGCGGGCCTGGTGAAGGCCTTAAAAGGTCGGGTACTCTATTCCATGAGCGCCAAGCCCTATTTCACCCTTCGCATCAGCCAAAAGGACACCCTTTTGGACGAAATGAACCAATTCTTGCTGGCTTATCAGGAATTGAATAAGGAAGAATAAAGCCAAAAAGGACCCTTTTTGTAAAAAGGGTCCTTTTAAAATTTCCCCAAAACTTTCAATCCGTGCGGTTTGCAAGTTTTCGAAAGGGGTTCAAGGGGAAACCCTTTTTCAAAAGTTTTTCCCCTATTTCAGATATTCAGCGTTAAGGTAAAGGTAGTTCCTTCGTTGGGTGCAGACTGAAGGGTAATGGTACCCTTTTGGGCTTCAGTCATCAGCTTGGCGATGGAAAGCCCCAGTCCAAAGCCCTTTTCATTATGGGAGCTATCGCCCTTATAGAAGCGGTCAAAGGCGTGCTCCGCCACCTCCGGGCTCATACCGATGCCGTTATCCTGCACCTCCAGGCAGGCCTTGCCCCGGCGGGAGCAAAGCCGCAAGCGGATCTCTCCGTCCTCGCCGGTGAATTTAACGGCGTTATCCAAAAGCACCACCAAGATTTGCCGCAACATCCCTTCATCGCAAAGGGCGGTGATCTCCCCTTCCAGCCGGAAGGAGCGATTCGGGTGCATCATCCGGAAATCCTGTAACACTTCGTTGCACAGGGGCGCCAGGGGCAACGAATCCAATTCCGGCTGGATCCGGCCGTTATCGCTGCGGGCAATAAAAAGCAACCGTTCCAAAAGAGATTGCATATGGGCGGTTTGAGCCAAAATGGCCTCCACCGCCTCCCGGGTGACGGCCTCGTCTTCGGTGCCCCAGCGGGAAAGGATATCGCTATAGCCGCTGATCACCGCCAAGGGCGTTTTCAGTTCGTGGGAAGCATTGGAAACAAACTGTTTTTGCTGTTCATAAGCCTCCTGAATCTGATCCAGCATCCGGTTATAGGCATCCACCACCTCCACCAGTTCGGTGCGGATATTGCGGGTATCCAGCCGTTCCGAAAGGTTGGTGGCATTGGTTTCCTCCATGGCCCGACCCAAAACGCCGATGGGGCGGAGCATCTTTTTATTGGTGCGGTAGCCCACAAAATAGCTGACGCTACCCGCCACCGCCACCGCCACCAACAATAGGTTCACGATGATGGAAAGCAGAGCATCCTCCCGCTTGACGCTTTTGGCCATATTCAGATGAAATTTTCCTTCTTCGGTTTCCACCTGTCGGGAATAGATCCGCACGCTCTCGGTCTGATAGCGAAAGGAGAAGGATTCATCCCATCGCTGATTATAGGGCAAAACGGCCTGCAGTTCCTCCATTCCATAGGAATAGACCGGGCTGCCATCCGGACGAAAAAGGGCAATATTAAGTTCGGAGGATTCCGCCACTGCTTCTGCCATCTCGGCCTCCAGGCCGCCGGCGATCATACTGTCGGTTACCGTTTGAAAGGTTTCATCTGCCCGCTGATTGATGATATAATAACTGGTGGCGATCACAAATACCCCCTGCACCAAGGCAAAGATCAAAAAGATCAGGGTATAGCTCAAAGCGAGCCCGCCGGCCAAGGATTCCGGCGCATAGTACTCCTTCACCTTGGAAACCAGGCTGCCCAAAGCCTCGTCCCGTCCCTTCTTCAAAAGGGCTTTTTTCTCCAGATAGATGGATTTTTGCAGATAGGCCTCTTTTTTATATTCCCGCTTTTCTTCCTGCAGGTGCTTTTTTGCCTCCTTGCGGGCAGGGGCCTCGGCGGTTTTGAGTTCGAACTTCAGTTCGGTTTTTCGCATCCGAAAGGCATATTTGCGGGCAGTTTTTCCCTGATGCCAATGGAATTTCAGTTCTTTTTTTCGGGCGGCATAATCCGCCTTGATCTCTTTTTTATTCATCCTTCTGCCTCAAAAGCGTAGCCCAACCCCCGAACGGTGCGGAAATAATGCACCCCGAACCGATCATCGATCTTGGTGCGCAGGTAGCGGATATACACATCGATCAGGTTGGTATCTCCTATATAATCATAGCCCCAAACCTCCCGCAGGATCTGTTCCCGGGAGCAAACCGCATCGGCATGCTCCATAAAATAGATCAGCAGTTCAAATTCTTTGCGGGTAAGGGATAATTCCTCCTGCCCGTAAAAGGCCCGGAAGGATAAGCGGTCGGCCCAAAGTTCACCGGCCTTCAGTTCCGTGCCATCATCCTCCTTCCGACGGCGCAAGGCTGCCCGCACCCGGGCGGAAAGTTCCCGCATGGCAAAGGGCTTGGTAAGATAATCGTCTGCCCCGGAATCCAGGCCTTCTACCCGATCGTCCACCTCGCTGCGGGCGGTGAGCATAATCACCTTCACCCGGGAGGTTTTGCGCAGTTCCCTTAAAACAGAAAAACCATCCCGTTTGGGGAGCATCACGTCCAGCAGCACCAGATCGTAACTCCCTGCCAGGGCGGCGGCCAGACCCGACTCGCCATCGCCCACCGTATCGCAAGCGTAGCCCTCCCGCTGGAGCTCCAGCTGGATCATTCGGGCAATATGTACTTCATCTTCTATGATCAAAATTCTTTCCATTCTGTTTATACCTCTCTTGATATTCTAATAATACCATATTTTTTCCGCCTTGGCAATTCCCTTGATTTTTTTATATGCCTGTGATATACTAATGACAGAAAAAATAAAGGAGTTATAAAATATATGGCAAGCGAATACGGAAATGATTTTATCGTTCTGACCGACGAAGAAGGCCGGGAACTGGAATTTGAGGTTCTGGGCAGTATTGAAAATAACGGCATCACCTACGTGGGCCTGGTGGAACATTTTGACGATCCCGTGAAGCAACTGGAAAGCGACGGCATGATGGTGGTTCTGAAGGCCATCGAGGATGATAACGGCGAAGAACTGCTGGTAACCATCGACGATGATGAACTGGCCGAGGTATTGCCCCTTTTTGAAGAAGCCCTGGAGGAAGAATACGATATCGCCGGGGAAGAGGAATAATTCCCAAATAAAACTGTATAATATCAAAGAACCCTGCGATGTTCGTGGACTGTATTATTTTGTGCCTACACTTATTCTACGGGATAGCGCTCGAAGCGTTGTGAGCAGCTGATTTTAGCCTTGCTATCTTCAGACGCCTGTGAAACGTTTTCGGCAAAAACCCACCTAACTGCGGTTAGGGACCAAACTTGTGCGGTACACGGCATATGCGGGGCTCTCAGTCTTTTTAGGAGAATTTATGGAAAATAGGATCCGCACCCAGGCATTGATCGGCGCCGATGGCCTTGAAAAATTGCATCATGCCCATATCGTGGTGTTGGGGCTGGGCGGCGTAGGCGGCCATTGCGTGGAAGCCCTGGCCCGGGCCGGGGTGGGCAAGCTGACCCTGATCGACGGGGATGTGATCAGCGAAAGCAACCTGAACCGACAGTTGTTGGCCTTACGCTCTACCATCGGCTTGCCCAAAACAGAAGTAGCCAAGGCTCGTTTGGCGGATATCGACCCCACCCTGCAGGTATCTGCCCTTCAAATGCGGCTGACCCCGGAAAACATCGGAGACCTTTTACCCCGGGATGCCCATTACCTGATCGATTGCATCGACGATGTGCCCGCCAAGCTGGCTTTGGCGGATCATTGCCGGAACCACAGCCTGCCGATGTTGATGTGTCTGGGCACCGGAAACCGCTTGACTGCCACCGGGCAGAAAATTACAAATTTCGATCGCACCGAAGGCTGCCCCTTGGCCAAGAAAATGCGGATCACCCTAAAAAAACAGGGCTTCCGCAAGTTGCAGGTGTTATTCTCTGCCGATGCGATGCAACCGCTCTTTCCGGTAGAGGATGGTGGCAAGGCCACCGTAGGCTCTATCGCCTTTGTGCCCTCGGCCGCAGGACTGAAGTTGGCGGAACACGCCATCAACCGCCTGCTGAAAAACGAAGAAAACCGGGATATTCCCCGCTAAAAAAATAATTCCCTCCTTACTTGCATATACTAAAACAAGTATTTTGTAAGTAAGGAGGTTTTTCTTTGAAAAAAGCCATACTGAAAACCATTGCCATTCAGATCATTTTGGCAGAAGCGGTGGGCGGGCTGGCCGCCGCCCTTTCCGGCGGGTTCGGCGGCAGCTATACTAATTTAAATCAACCGCCCCTTTCGCCTCCGGGTTGGCTGTTTCCCATCGTTTGGACGATCCTTTATGCCATGATGGGGATTGCCGCCGCTTTGGTAATGGCCGCCCCGGCGCCCCAGGATCAAAAGGCCCGGGCCCTGAAATTCTATATCGGCCAATTGATCGTCAACTTCCTTTGGCCCATCATCTTCTTCCGGTTCGAAAATTATTGGATGGCCCTGGTGTTCCTGTTGGCATTGGATCTGCTTGTGATTGTGACGCTGGTAAAATTCTGGCGAATCAAGCCCGCCGCCGGTTGGCTGTTGGTTCCCTATCTCCTTTGGATCCTGTTTGCCACCTATCTGAACTGGGGCGTTTCTCAACTAAATGTATAAAAAAGGACTTGCATAACTATTTGTTATGCAATGCCTTTTGTTATGATTCAAACCCGATCATCAATCCGCCGATCTCTGCATAAAAACTGCATAATGCCGTGCATTTACGGATCAGCACTTCGCAGGAGGGGTTCCATTTTTTTAGTTGTTTTTCTAGTTCCTCGGCGACTTCCGGATTCCGGCAATGGGCAATCCGCACCTTGCCGCCCTTAAAGCCCAATTCCTTCATTACTTCCGGGATGGTTTCCAAGCTCTTTTTAGCGCCCCGACAATTATGCAGGGGTTGTAACGTGCCTTGATCGGAAGCCTTGCCCACAATCCGGATGCCCAAAACCCCTACTAATTTAGCCTTGGCGGCGCTGACCCGCCCGTTCCGGGCCAGGTTCTGCACCGATTCCAAACAGAAAAGCAGGTGTGTCTTTTTTAAATAATCCTGTGTCACGGCCACAGTATCCTCAAAGGAGGTGCCCGCCTTAAGCAGTTCAGACAATTTTTCCACCAGCAATTCCATCTCCGGACCGGCAGAAAGCGTATCAAAAATATGCACCTTCCGTTCCGGGTGCTGTTGCAGATAAAGTTCCCTGGCCTGCATCGCCGCAGAATAACTGCCGGAAAGATTGGAGGTGATGGTCACGCCGTAGGCCTCCTCGGCCTCCCCGAAAGCGTCCAACCAATCCTGCACATTGGGGCAAGAGGTGGTAGAACGCTCCTTGGTAGCTTTTAAAAAATCCAGCATTCCATCCAGATTCAGTTCCGGGACGTCGGTGAATGACCGATCCCCGCAATGGATGGTCAGCGGAACAGAAGCAAAGGCGGCATCCGGGACCTGAAACAAATTGGAAGCCGAATCGGCAATAATCTTATAATACATAAAGAACCTCGTAATCGTTTTTTATTATTATACTTGCCCAAGCATCCCAATACAAATTAATCTTTCTTAATGTAAAGATGCGTGACCCAATGGGTCACGCATCTTCTTTTTCCATAAAAGACGAAACCAACAACTGGCGATCCGCCAAATATTGATAAAGGGTTTCGTTCCAACGGGCATCGGTCTGCCCATATTTTTCATCATAACAGACGGTAAACACCGTGGAATCCTGATCCTTAATATAGGGATTCCGATGAGGCACAGAACCGGTTTTAGGCGCAAAGCCGCCGGCATAAATAACCCGACCGCCCAAGGCTATTACAAAGGCATCCTCTGCATCGGACTGAAAAATGGCGCTGCCGCCATCCTGATGGCCGCCCAACACGTTCAGCTGCTTCAGTTCAAATTGTTGTTCCTTCCAAAGAACCCCATGGAGGTCTTCGTCGGTAAAGGCTAACCGGCCTTTTTCTTTGGCGGTAGCCAAAAGTTCCCCATCGGTTTGATTTTGATTAAAATCTCCGGCAGAAAGGACATAAAAATGCAATTCTCCGGCCTTTTGCGTACAGCCACCCAGCGCCAACATCAGGCAGCAAACCAGTAACAAAGCAATCGTTCTTTTCATCACATTACCTCACGGGGTGAATCGAAATCTTGCCGTCTGCCCGTCGCAAAGAGGCGGAAGCCAAGCTGTTATGGGCGGAGCCAAAGTTCAACAACAGCACCGAACCGTCCAACAACTGGTAAGCATCCTGATAACTTTGTGCAGAGCCCTCATACCAATCCGGTGCACCAAAGGTTTTGTAAAACTCCGCAGGGGTCGTGCCTTTTTTCAAATTAGCAAACAGATTCAGGTTCCGGGTATGGCGGAAAAAGTTTTCCGGCAAGGGTTCTTCTGCCCAGATCCCCACATAGTTTTCTGCCACAGCGCCGCTGATTTTGCGGGCAGCCCGCAGATAGGTGCGGGTGTACCCATAATCCAGCTGCAAAACAGAGCCGTCCTCCATGACATATACATCGATCACATAGCTGTTTACTTTAAAGGAAATCGAGTTCAAGCTATTGGGCTTGCCCAAAGCAGAAAGCACGGTTTCACGCTCGGCGCCAACTTTTACGATCTGCTCCGCAACGGCATAGCTATAACGTTTATTGGAGAAAAAGGCCGCCGCTTCAATCTGCAATTGCAGTTCGGTTTTTCCTTCGTCCCCGGGAGCGGGCTTTTCGATGGGGGCTTCCTCCCCTACGGGGGTGGTATTTTCGCCCACACCGTTATTCCCCACTTGCTGGCTGTTGCCGGAATAACTGGTCAACACCCCAATGCTCACCAGATAATTAAACAAGTCCTGGGTTTTGCCGGCGGGGTCGATATAGGTGGCCGTTTTCACCACATCCCGCTCACTATAGGTCAGCTTCAGTTTGGAGCCGTCCTGCAGAAGATAGGTAAAGGTGTTGCCGTCGGAAACCAGATATTCCCGGGGGCTTCCCAAGGCGGTCAGCACATCGTTTTTGGTGGTGGTCACCGAAAAGAAATAAAGGTCCTGTTGGGTCAAAGCGCTTTTTTGGCTGACCCCAAAGCCGGTGCCGGCACTATCCTCTCGTTCCACCGCCTCTTCCTTCTTTTGGCAGGCGGAGAGGGTCACCAGCACGACGATACAAAGAAATAAAGATAAGATCCGTTGCTTCATCCTAATAACTCCAATCGTTCCTTACTCATTTCCCCATCCTTGCGGATCTGCAAAAAGAGCGCTTCCTCATCGACAAACTTCATTTCCTTGCGCAGATAGGATTTCAACTCGATCCGCAATTCTTTTCCGTAAATTTCCGGCAGTTCGGCCAGAATGTGGGCCTCTAAATTAGGGGCACCGTTGGATTCCACCGTAGGCCGCACACCGATATTGGCGGCGGCGGGATAGCGAACTCCATCCAACACCGTCCAGGCGGCATAGACCCCAAAGGGCGGCAATAACTGCCCCTCCTCCAAGGGAATATTCACCGTTGGAAGGCCATATTGACGAGCCAAGCCCTTGCCCCGGGTAATCTCACCCATCAGGCAGAAGGGGTGGCCCAAGCGGCGTTCCGCCTGCTCCAGATCCCCGGTTTCCACAAAACTGCGGATGGCAGAGGAACTGATCCGCAGATCGTCCACCGTTTCGGTTTTTACTTTTTTTACGGCAATCCCCCGGCTGATCAAAGTGAATTCATTGCCGGCCCGATCCTTTCCGAATCGAAAATCCTCGCCGCAGACCAAACCCACCGCATTCAGTTCTTCTTTTAAAAACTGCAGGGTGAAATCCTCGGCAGAAACATCCTTCCATTGGTCAAAATCCAAAATTTGCCAATGCTCAATTCCGCATTGGCGGAAGTAATATTCCCGTACCCGATGGTCAGTGATCTGCAGGCGGCCCTTGGTATTGCCGCTAAAGGAAAGGACCAAAGGCTCCGCATGGAGGGAATCGGCCCATTCCTGCAGGGTGCGAAGGATCTCCCGATGGCCCAGATGGACTCCGTCGAAATCCCCCATTGCGATCACACGTTCTCGCATCATAAATGTATAACGACCTTTAAACAGGTCTCTCCATCCTTTATAATTTGATCCCCCAAACCAAGAAGTTGCTCGCCCCGATACACGGTGCAGGGCCCTTCCGGCAGGTTTTTCAGTTTACGGATATCCACTGCACAGCCGTTTTGCAAAAGACCCGCAAAGAAATCCACCGGCTCGTAGCGCGGAAAATCCTGCAGGGCGGCTTCCACCGGCAAAAATTCCGGCGGGCAGGGGTTTTCTTCCAATTTTTTTATCAATACCTCCAAAGAAGTGGCTTCTTCCACAGAAAAAGCCCCCACCTTGGTGCGCCGCAGCGCAGAGGTAGTGCCCACCGTTCCGGCGGCCACCGCTAAATCAGAAAACAGACTACGGATATAGGTACCCTTGGAGCAAGCCACCCGGATCACTGCCTCTTTGGCCGCTTCGTCAAAAGAAAGCAATTCCAAAGCGTGGATGGTGACCTGCCGTTCCGGCACTTCCACCTCCTGTCCTTTGCGGGCCAGGCGGTAAAGGGGAACCCCATTCACCTTGATGGCAGAATAGGCCGGGGGACGTTGAGTAATTTGCCCGGTGAATTGGGGAAGCAATGCCTCCAGTTCCTGCCGGGAAACCCTTTTATCATCCCTGGCGATCACTTCACCGGTCAGATCTCCGGTATCGGTGGCGGCGCCAAAGCGCAGGGTGCCGATATATTCCTTATCTCCCTGGGTCAAAAGTTCACAAAGCTTGGTGGCCTTGCCCACCATTACCGGCAACAAGCCGGTGGCAAAGGGATCCAGTGTCCCGCTGTGCCCGCATTTTTCGCCGGTGAGCCGGCGGATACGAGCCACCACCCCAAAAGAAGTCATATCGGCGGGCTTATCGATCAAAAATAATCCGTTCATAAAACCTCTTTCACGGCATGGACCACCTTGGTTTTCAGTTCTTCATAGCGGCCCTCCAGGGTACAGCCGGCCGCCTGACGGTGACCGCCGCCGCCAAAGATGGCGCAAACCTCGCCCCCGTGGACCGAACCATCGGTGCGGAGGGAAACCTTATAAACACCGGGTTGGGTTTCCTTAAAGGTAGCCGCAACCTTCACCCCCGCCAACTGGGCCGGCAACGCAGAGATGGTCTCCAGCTCATCGGCGCCGGCACCGGTTTTTTGAAGCATTTCGGCAGAGATCAGCATCGAAACGATCTTGCCCTCTTCAAAATATTCCAGATTTTCCAAGGCCAGCCGGTTCAGTTCCATTTCTGCCGGGCTTTTGGTCTGGAACAGCCATTTATTGGTAGCCTTCAGATCAAAGCCCCGGCGAATGGCCTCGGCCGCCATCAGGTGGGTTTGAACGGTGGTATTGCCGTATTTAAAACAGCCGGTATCGGTGGCAATAGCGGTATAAAACGCCTCTGCCGCCTTAGGGCTCATTTCCCCCAAAAGGTCTGCCAATTCCACCATAATTTCGCCGGTGGCGCCGGCCTTGGGGTCCACATAATTCATTTTACCATAGCAGGGATTGGTGGGATGATGGTCGATGACCAGATCGGCCTTTTCGGCCCATTCCCGCAGATTCCCTGCCATATCCGGAGAGGCCACGTCGATAAACACCAAGGCCCCTTCCGGCTCGCCTTTGAGCCATTCCTGCCCCTCTGTCAAAAAGCGGTACCGGGGGGAAACGGGATCCTGGCACAAAACCTGAACCCGCTTGCCCATTGCCTCCAGGCAATTCTTCAGGCCGAAAGCAGAGCCCAGGGTGTCGCCATCCGGACGCTGGTGGCAAAAGAGGGTGAGGGTGGTCTGAGCCTTCAAAAACTCGGCCACCTCCCAAAGAGCATTATTCTTCATCCTGCTCGCCCTCGTCGTGCTTGATAACCAGTTCCGCCAAT